>JBAQZZ010000023.1:0-21063 GCA_049791475.1 Flavobacteriaceae bacterium
TTTTTGTCCTTTAAGTTAAAACCTGGAGATGTAGATAAAAGCATTTTAGCTATTCAACAAAAATGGAGAAGTCTTATGCCTAATTCGTCATTTGAATACAAATTTATGAACGATACTTTAGCTAACCTCTATGAAAGTGAAATACAATTTAAAAAGGCAACTTATACATCAGCTTTATTATCATTGATTATTGCACTTCTTGGCATTTTTGGCATGGTATCATTAAGCATTCATAAACGTGTAAAAGAGGTTGGTATAAGAAAGGTTTTAGGAGCATCCGCATCGCGAATTAGCTTCTTATTTATTAAGGAGTTTATCATCATTTTAGGATTGTCAATACTAGTGGCTTGTCCATTGGCATATTTACTAATGGATTTGTGGTTGTCTAATTATGCTTATAGAATTACTATTGGTTTTAACCCATTTTTAGTAGGTGTTCTATTAATAGGCGGTATAACGGTACTACTTATTTTATTTCAAACTTTAAAAGTCGCTGCAAAAAGCCCTATAAAGAGTTTAAGAACAGAGTAATCTTCATCAACCTGTGCTGTTCCGATAGCTATCGGAATTGTTTCAGTATCAAAAATCAAAAAATCATGGTTAAAAATTATTTCAAAATAGCATTCAGAAGTTTACTAAAGAATAAAGGTTACAGCTTTCTCAATATTTTTGGATTGACCATTGGGATTACCTGTGCAAGTTTAATATTTCTTTGGGTAGAGGATGAGTTGAGTTTTAACGATTCGTTTGGGAATCAAGACCAAGTCTATTATGTACCAACTAATCATAATTTTGAAGGAGAATGGACTACTTTTTATTCTACGCCAGGACCTTTAGCTAAAGTACTAAAAGATGAAATTCCTGAAATCGTAAAATCGGCAATAACCAGTAATGCTAATTTGGTATTTCCAATAGGTGATGACCATATAAATAGTATAGGTAAATACGCAGACAAAGATTTTTTTGATATTTTTAGTTTAACTTTTGTAGAAGGCAATATAACAGATGCATTTGAGAACCCAGAGTCTATAGTGCTTACAGAAAAAACGGCTGAGCTTCTTTATGGAAAAAACAGAAAAGTGCTCGGGGAAACCATAAGTTTAAACGATGGAAGTAATTATAGCGTTACAGGGGTAATCAAAGACCTTCCTAGTAATGTTACTTTTGGATTTAATTGGCTGGCCCCTTTTGAGAGATATGCAAAAGGAAAAGATTGGATACTAGATTACGATAATAATTTCGCAGATACTTTTGTCAAATTAGCTGAAGGTGCAAATTTTGCTAAAGTTGATGCTAAAGTTCGTCAAGTTTTATTAGATAAAAACAAGAATAGCCATTCTGGTACTTATGCTTTTTTACATAGTATTAAAGATTGGCATTTAAGGTCAAAGTTTGAAGATGGAAAAATAATTGGCGGACGCATTACTTATGTGCGTTTATTCGCAGTTATTGCTTTTATTATATTGCTCATCGCTTGTATTAATTTCATGAACTTATCTACTGCGCGTAGTACGAAGCGGGCTAATGAAGTTGGCGTTAGAAAAGCAATGGGTTCTAGCCGGTATCGGTTAATTATTCAATTTATTTCTGAATCTTTAACCTTAGCTTTTGTGGCAACTCTAACAAGTGTGTTATTACTAGTCATTCTATTGCCTCAATTCAATATTTTATTAGAAAAAGATTTGGTTCTTGGTCTCACAAAACTTTCTCATATTTCATTTTTAGTCCTCATTATACTTATCTGTGGAATCTTTGCTGGACTATATCCAGCATTTTATTTGTCGTCATTTAAACCAGTAGAAGTACTTAAAGGTTTACAGGTAACACAGGGCTCAGTTTCTTTTATCCGGAAAGGATTAGTTGTTGTGCAATTCACTATTTCAATTGTGTTTATTATTGGAACCATATTGGTATATCAACAAATTCAACATGTAAAAAATAGAGATTTAGGCTATGATAAAGATCAACTAATCGTAATGAGATCTAATAACGCCATTATTCAAAAATTTGAAGTCATAAAGCAAGAGCTCATAAATACAGGTACTGTTAAAAACGTTGCGCTGAGTAATTCGGTTATACTCTCTGGAGGTGGCAATCGTACTGGGTTCCGGTGGGATGGAGCCACGACTACAGAAGCTATTTTAATTACCCAAAGATATGTGAGTTCTGAGTTTGTTGAGACAACAGGTATGGAAATTATTGAGGGTAGAGATTTTAGTGATAGTATGGTAAAAGACAGTACAAACGTTTTAATTACTAAATCATTTGCAAGTTTAATGGGCACAGGTAGTGCAGTGGGTAAAAAAATATTTAATGATAAAAAATCTTATAAAGTCATAGGGGTAGTTAATGATTATTTATATGGTGATATGTATGGCACAAGTGATCCGGTAATGTTTTTTAATAATAATAATTACGGGGATTTTATATATGTTAAAACTCAGAAAGGGATGGTTTTAACTTCGGTTATTTCTGGTATTGAAACGATTATGAAAAAACATAACCCAGCTGTACCTTTTGAAGCTTTCTTTATTGATGAAATTTTTAATGATAAGTTTAAAAGTGAACAACTCGTAGGGAAACTTTCTCAAATCTTTGCTTTATTAGCCATACTTATATCCTGTTTAGGACTTTTTGGTTTGGCAGCATATACTGCTGAACAGCGGCGTAAAGAAATAGGTGTGCGCAAAGTTTTAGGAGCAAGTGTTTCTGGAATCGTAAAACTACTATCAAAAGATTTTTTGAAACTTGTTTTTATTTCCATTATCATTTCAATACCATTGGCTTGGTTTGTTATGGATAATTGGCTTCAAGATTATGCCTATCGGATTAAAATTAATTGGTTAGTTTTTGTTATTGCGGGTAGCGTTGCCATTTTAATTGCAATCTTTACGGTTAGTTTCCAAGCTATTAAAGCAGCTATCGCTAATCCTGTAAAATCTTTACGCTCAGAATAAACCTCCATTTCCTATGTGGAGTTGACGAAAAGATTACCAAAATAAATTCACCTAAAAAACAAATCAATATAATTTTAAACCAATCAAATTCTTCAATTTTCTAATGTGTTCGATTACGAACAAGAAGTGTATCAAAATCGAACACTTTCAATTTTAAAATTATTCATAAAATATTGAATATCAATTAATTAAATGTTTGGCATCATCTTCACTATATAATATGTAGAAGCAATTATTTCTATCAAAAATACGATTATGATTTTCAATTATATAAAAATAGCATTCAGAACTTTACGTAAAAATAAAGGGTATAGTTTCTTAAATATTTTCGGATTAGCAATAGGAATTACTTGTGCTAGTTTAATCTTTCTTTGGGTAGAGGATGAGGTAAGTTTTAATTCTGAATTTGATAAACAAGATCAAGTCTATTATGTGCCAACACATCAGAAATATGAAGGTGAATGGCGAACTTTCAATTCTACGCCAGGACCTTTGGCGGAGGCTATGAAAACCGAAATCCCTGGCGTTGTAAGGGCGTCGCGTACTAAGCAAAGAGATTTTTTATTCGCAGTTAATGATAATGCTATCAATAGCTCTGGACGTTTTGTTGACGCAGATTTTATGGAAATTTTTAGTTTATCTTTTATTGAAGGAAATCCAAAAGAAGCGTTTAAAAACCCTAACGCTATTGTTATAACAAAGGAAACAGCAGAACAACTTTATGGCACAAATACAAAAGTAATAGGAAAAGTATTGAGAGTTGATAATTTGGAGAACTACATGATATCTGGTGTTATAGAAAATCTGCCTAAAAATGTAACTTTTCCTTTTAATTGGATTGCACCTTTTGAGCGTTTTACAGATGGTAAGGAATGGACAGAAGGCTATGGTAGTTTTTTTGCAGATACGTTTGTAGAGTTAGCGCCTGAAGCTGATTTTGGGACAGTTGACACGCAAGTCCGAAATTTACTTGAAAAGAAAACCGATGACAGCGATTCAAAAGCATTTTTACATTCCATAAAAGATTGGCATTTAAAGGATAATTTTGAAAATGGCAAGCAAGTTGATGGACGCATTACTTATGTGCGGTTATTTACTATTATTGCCTTAATCATCTTGCTTATTGCATGCATCAACTTCATGAATTTATCTACAGCACGAAGTGAAAAACGAGCAAACGAAGTTGGTGTACGCAAAGCTATGGGTTCTGGTCGATCAAGATTAATTATTCAATTTATTTCTGAAGCTTTAATTCTAGCTTTTATGGCAACTCTAGTAAGTATCGTACTCCTGTTTGTTTTGTTGCCACAATTCAATTTGCTTATTGAGAAAGACTTAGTATTAGGTCTGGCAAAACCATTACATATTATTGTATTACTATCTATTACTTTAGTTTGCGGCATTTTTGCAGGTTTGTATCCAGCGTTTTATTTATCTTCATTTAAGCCTGTTGAAGTCTTAAAAGGTTTAAAAGTGACTCAAGGTTCCGCCAGCTTTATTCGAAAAGGTCTCGTAGTTGGGCAGTTTACAGTTTCAATCGTTTTTATTATATGTACCATATTAGTGTATCAACAAATTCAACATGTAAAAAATAGAAATTTAGGCTTTAATAAAGATCAACTCATTTCTATGAATGTAAACGGAACGATGATAGAGAAGTTTTCAATCATAAAGCAAGACTTAGTTAATACGGGAGCTGTTAGCAGTGTAGGCTTAAATAATTCTGAAATTTTATCTGGTGGGAATAATGGTTCTGGATTAGAATGGACGGGAGGAACCAATACAGAAGATGTTTTAATTTTCTTTAGATATATAAGTTCAGATTTTCTAGAAACCGCAGGAATGGAACTTGCCGAAGGTCGAGGTTTTAGCGAAAACGTGACTAAAGATAGTACTAGTGTTTTAATTACAGAATCCTTCGCAAAATTAATGGGAGAAGGCAGTGCCATCGGTAAAAAAGTAACACGAGGCGATACGTACACAGTCATTGGAATTGTAAAAGATTATTTATTTGAAGATATGTATGGACAAAGTGATCCTGTATTATTTTTTAACTATCTCGGTGAATCTAATTATATGTATCTCAAAACAAACCCTGAAATCGCCACGACTAAAATGTTATCAAAAGTTGAAGCTGTCATGAAAAAACATAATCCAGCTTATCCATTTCAATATAGCTTTGTAGATGAAGCCTTTAATGCTAAATTTAAAAGCGAACAGCTTATTGGCACACTTTCGAAACTCTTCGCCATTTTAGCAATACTCATTTCATGCTTAGGCCTTTTTGGATTGGCAGCTTATACCGCAGAACAACGCAGTAAGGAAATAGGAATACGGAAAGTCTTGGGAGCAAGCGTTTCTGGCTTAGTAAAATTATTATCTAAAGATTTTCTGAAGCTTGTTGGTATTTCAATTTTAACTGCAATGCCAATAGCATGGTTTGCCATGGATAATTGGCTTCAAGATTACGCATATCGTATAGAAATCAATTGGTGGATTTTTGTTATGGCAGGAGTCGTTGCTATTTTAATTGCGCTATTAACGGTAAGTTTTCAAGCTGTAAAAGCCGCATTGGCAAATCCTGTAGATAGTTTAAAAACTGAATAGATTCTCAGTTGAGAAGGGAGAATTTATAAGTTTAATCTCAATTAAAGTTGAAGCAATCATCATATAAAAACTAAATCAATGTTAAAAACATACATTAAAATAGCTTGGAGAAGTTTAAAGACCAATCGTCTATTCTCAATAATTAATATTCTAGGATTGTCTATCGGTTTGGCGACCACATTAATTTTGTTTTTATTCATTTTGAATGAACTCAGTTTTGATAATATGTACGCTAATAAAGACCGTATTCATCGTGTGCTTCTAAATACTACAGATGATAAACTTGAAATTTGGGCAAATTCACCTTCTGCTGTGGCTCCAGAACTACAAGCAAATATTCCTGAAGTTGAAAAAGCAGGCCGATTACTAAAACATGGCTTTGGAAGCACAGCATTCATCAAAACAGAAAACGAAGTATTTTCTGAAAAGAAATTATATTGGGCAGATGCTTCAATTTTTGATATGTTCGCTATTGAAATCGTAAAAGGAATAGGGGCGGATGCCTTAAGTAAACCAGGTGCAATTTTACTTTCTGAAGGTACTGCAGAACGTTATTTCGGGTCAGAAAATCCTATTGGAAAAACATTAATTGTAGACGACACAGATACTTTTGAAGTTAAGGGAGTGTTTAAAGATTTTCCTAATAATAGCTCATTAGATTTTAATGCGGTTGCACCATTTTCAATGCAATATGCTGCAAAGAACCCAACTTGGAATAATGCAAGTTTTGAAACCTTTGTACTTTTAAATTCAGGGGTACTAAACTTGACTGCTATTGAAGCTAAAATTCAAGATATAGTAGATGTTAATGTAAAGAAAGATGACCAGTGGTTTAACTTTTTACTGCAACCTTTAGAGCGTATACATTTATATTCTTCTTCAATTAAAGATAGTTATACAGAGCGTAATGGAGATATCAATCAAATTCAGAACTTAACAGCGTTAGCGATATTAATTTTAGTGATTGCTTGTATTAATTACATGAATTTAATCACAGCACGTTCTCAAAAGCGGGCTACAGATGTAGGTATTAATAAAACGCTGGGTGCATCAGTTAAAGATGTCATTTTTAGATTTTATATAGAGACAGGATTAATTACAGCAATAGCTATGTTTTTAGGGGTATTATTTGCAGTTTTTGCATTACCGGTATTTAATGATATTGCTGGTAAAGCTCTTGAAATATCATCGCTCTTTTCATTTAAAATCATCATCTTTTTGGGTTTAATATGGTTGGTGACGAGTCTTGTTTCGGGCTCATATCCTGCATTGTATTTATCGCAATTTTCTCCAAAAGAAGCTTTAAAGCCTTCTGCCAATAAAGGTGGTTTGGCAAGTATAGTAAGAAAAGGGTTGGTGGTTGCTCAGTTTTCTGCGTCTGTGGTTTTAATTATTGCAGTTATGATTATTCATCAGCAATTAGAATTTATTCAGAATAAAAATTTAGGCTATAATCCAGAGAATATCATCGCTGTATCAACAGCAGGAATTCGAGGTGGAGAAGGAAATACCGCCTTAATAAATGCATTTCAGAAATTGCCAAATGTCTCTAATGTAGTGCGCTCGCAAAGTTATCCTGGTGCCGGAACGAGTGGCAGAAGTATTAGAAAACTAAATACGGATGAGTCGATGAGTATCTCCACAAATAATTCTGAACATGCCATTGCCGATGTGTTACAACTTAAACTTTTAGCAGGTCAATTACTGCCTAAAAACAAACAAGCTAGTGATACTTTGGTTGAGGTGGTTGTTAATAAAACCACTGTCGACTTTTTAGGTTTAACTCCAACAGAAGCTATCGGAAAAAAGGTGGAAATGCAATTGGGTGATAATGCTTATATCTATGGTGTTGTGGATGATTTTAATTTTGCATCGCTTCATAATCCTATTGGTGGTTATGCATTTCACAACTCTAGTCGTGAGCCAAAATCATATTTATTAGTCCGATTTACAAATGAAATGTTGGTAGAAACAATTTCAAACTTTGAAAATACGTTCAAAACCATAGCACCAAACTCTACATTTGAGTATACGTTTTTAGATAAAAATTTAGAATTGTTGTATGAGAAGGAACAACGCACGGCTATCGTTGGATTGTTATTTTCAATTTTAGCAGTAATTGTAGCTTGTCTTGGTTTGTTTGGCTTGGCAGCCTTTATGGCAGAACAAAGAAATAAAGAGATTGGAATACGTAAAGTTTTTGGAGCCAGTGTTTCTAAAATTGTACAATTATTGTCTTTAGATTTTATAAAATTGGTTCTAATTTCATTAGTGATCAGTTTTCCATTAGCATTTTATCTAATGAATAATTGGTTGCTAGACTTTGCATATCGCATCGATATTGGTTGGACGGTATTTCTAATAGCTGGAGGTCTTGCTTTAATCATAACATTTGTAACAGTAGGTTATCAGGCTGTTAAAGCAGCAATTGCAAACCCAATAAAAAGTTTAAGAACCCAATAAATTTAATTCATCATTAATCATAAAAATAAAATTATCATGAAAAATTTAAAATATTTAGTAATCGTGGCATTGGCTTTTACAAGTCAAATTATAACCGCACAAACAAAAAAAGCAGTAGAACCTTTTAATAAAGTCATTATAAGTCCGCATATCGAAACCACTTTTGTACAAGGAGATGAAGAATCTGTTACTATTCTTGGAAACACAATATCAGATGACAAAGTAAATATTGAAGTTAATGGAAAAACACTTCGAATATATTTGGATGACGCTAAAGAAACGACTAAACATGAAAAAGTTGTAATCGATGGTGTAAAACGAAAAGTACCAATTTATAAAGGGAAAGTTTTAACAATTAAAGTGACTTATAAAAGTATTGAAGAGCTTTCATTAAGAGGTGAGCAACGCACAGTTTGCGAAAGTTTAATTGATATTGAAAAATTCAAACTTAAAATTTATGGTGAATCTCAGGTAACTTTTAAAGATATTAAACTACAGGAATTTGATGTTGATGTTTATGGCGAAAGTATATTAACGATTGAAAAAGGAACTACAGCAAATCAGAATATTACAGCTTATGGCGAGAGTAAAATCAATCTACTAGAAGTTGATAATAAAATATCTAAGTTGAAAGCTTATGGAGAAGCAGAATTTAACGTTAATTCTTCTGAAGAGATTAAGTTTACAGCTTATGGAGAAGCTCAATTGCGTTACAAAGGTAATGCTTCAGTTAAAACAGGATTAAGTTTCGGGGACTCTTCGATTACACAAATAGAATCATAAAATCAATTATTATTATGGCAACTAAATTATTAAAACTAAGTCAAGCAACTCGAGAAGTTAATTCTGGTAGTAATAAAGTTAAACTCTTAGACAATGTAAATCTTACTGTTAATGAAGGCGAATTTATTTCGCTCATGGGACCTTCAGGTTCTGGGAAATCTACGTTACTTAACTGTATTGGTATGCTTGATAATTTTACAGATGGCGGTTATACTTTTCTGGGTGAGCCCGTACATAGTATGAAAGAGCGAAACCGTTCTAAACTTTATAAAGAGTATATAGGTTTTGTATTTCAAGCGTATCATCTTATTGATGAGTTAACCGTTTTTGAAAATATAGAAACACCTTTGCTTTATAAAAGTGTAAAGTCTTCAGAACGAAAAGCACTTGTAGCAGATATGTTAGACCGTTTTAATATTGTTGGAAAAAAAGATCTATTTCCAATTCAGTTAAGTGGCGGGCAACAACAATTGGTTGGAATTGCAAGAGCTTTAATAGGTAAACCAAAATTGATTTTAGCAGATGAACCAACGGGTAATTTAAACTCAAAACAAAGTACCGAAATAATGGAACTATTTTCAGAATTAAATAAAGAAGGCGTTACCATAATTCAAGCAACACATTCTGAAAGTAATGCTGCATACGGGTCTCGAATTATTAATTTACTCGATGGTAAAATAGTTGAAGAATAATATTAAATCATGATACATAAAAAAATTATATACGTAATTATCGTACTTATTAGTCTTAAAGGGTATACTCAAAATACACTTGAAAAAAGTTATTCTTTAGAGGCTTGTATTTCTATAGCTTTAGAAAATAATTTAGATTTAAAATCAACATATTTAAATGCTAATTCTGCCAAAGTAAACTATCAGCAATCCAAGGCAAATTTATTGCCAAGTATTAATGGTAATTTTAATTTAGGTGTTAATGATGGTAGAAGTATTGATCCTTTTACAAACGATTTTATAAATCAAGAACTCACATTTTCAAGCTTAGGTTTAAGTTTAGATGCAACCATTTTTAATGGGTTTCGGTTATTGAATACATTAAAGCAAAATAGTTTAAATAAGAAAGCATCAGAATTAGAAATTGAAGCTGCAAAACAAGATTTGGTGTTAAATGTAACCTTATCATATCTTCAAGTTTTAAATGCTGAGGCTATTTTAGATTTAAATAAGGCACGCTTAGAAGCTACCAATAAACAACTTAAAATTCAAGAAGGTTTTTATAAAAATGAATTTGGAAACCCAGCAGATTATGCAGATATATTGGGTCAAGTTGCCAATGATGAAACAAGTATTTTAGTATCTGAAAGTAACTTAAATAATGCAAAATTAAGTTTATCAAGAATATTAAATTTAGAAACAGGATTGATTATCAATACAGAAGGTTTTATTTTAGATTTTGAAACCTATAATTTGTCAGCAGATGAAGTCTATAAAGAGGCCTTACAAAACTTGGCAACTTTTAAGGCAAGAGCGTTTCGTATTGAAGCAGCAAAAAAAGGTGTTAGTGTTGCAAAATCTCAGTTTACGCCAGTAATATCAGTTTTTGGTGGCGTAAATACCAATTATTCTAGTGCTGCAGAAACGTTTTTTTCATCAGGTTCTAGTATTGTTGATAGTGGTGATTTTGTTACAGTAAATGGAGCTGACTTGCCAGTAATGACAGAGCAAGCTAATTTCTTATCTGAAAAGATTAATTATAGAGACCAGTTAGATAATAATTTAAATACTGTTGTTGGAGTAGCAGTAAATGTTCCTCTTTTTAATGGGTTTAGAGCCAGAAATAATGTAAAATTAGAGAAAAATAGAGTAGAGGAATCAGTTCTAGAATTAGAACGTACACACTTAGATATAAAAAATGCTATTGCTCAAGTACATTTTGATATGGAGACTATTTTTAAGCGTCATAAAAGTTTATTAAAGCAAGTTGAAGCTTATCAAGAGTCTTATCGAATTAACGAAATAAGATTCAAGAATGGAGTTTCTAATTTCTTGAATTATATATCTAGTAAGAATAATTTGGATAATGCTAAAGTTAATCTAGCTAATACAAAATTTGAATATGTGTTGCGTGTTAAGGTTTTAGATTATTATAGAGGAAATAGTTTTTAACTATACTAGGAACTAATGAAAAACTGCTCTTGGAATTACAAGAATTAAAAGGTAGTAGACGAATTGAATTATCTAATAAATAACTAGTACAAAAAAAGGGGAAACAGTACAATATACCTTGAAATTTTATATTTTTTGAATTATTAAGAAGTCAAAGAAAATGATTCAACACCCTTTGAATTATAGAGGGTGTTTTTGTTGAATTTAGCTTGGGTTTTATGAAAACATCTCTGCTTTTATAAATGATAACCCCTTGTTTCATAACAAATAATACAGATTTATATTAAATAAATTTAAACACATATTTTAAGTTGCTAATTATCAATAGTTTTATGTTTTTGGATGTTTCCAGACCTGTCAGGTCTCGATTTCAGTAACATTGCTATCTCTTAATGAAGGTTAAACTAATTTTTGTCATGTACTTAATAAATAAAGTTAAAAAATAGTGTTCTCTAGAAAGTTAATAAATGTTTTACCTATGTTGTACCTAAAATAAAAAACCCAAGATTCGTATCTTCGGTTTTCCTTTGTTTACCTTGTAGCGAGAGGGGGGCACGATCCCCCGACCTCCGGGTTAAGATTAATTAAAACTAATTATGGAACAGTTATTGTTTTTAATGGTCGAGTAAATAATGGAAAAAACTTGACATTTAATATTAAAAATGATTATCTTTGTACTATTAGAAATATGAATATAACAACATCCATAAAAACTAAAGTTGCTCGTATAGATACTGGAGAGGTATTTACATACGATAGCTTGTCTATTCCCAAAAGCAAATTTTCCGCAGCTGCTAAGGCTTTAAGTAGATTGGTTGCTAATGGAGTAATTAAGAGATATAAAAATGGGATGTACTATAAGCCCAAGCAAACGGTTTTTGGAGAGCTAAAACCTAGAGAGGATGTGTTACTTGAAAATTACCTCTTCGAAAACGATAAGCAAATTGCTTATGTAACTGGTGTTAGATTATATAATCAACTTGGGCTAACCACTCAAGTTCCTAATGTCGTGAGATTGGCAAGTAAGGATAAAGAGATAAAGACAAAAATTGGAAACCTTATTATAAAACCAGCCAAGAGCTATGTTCGGGTTACAAAGAAGAATGTGCCTTTATTGCAGCTCTTGGACGTCATGAAGGATTTTAAGAACATTCCAGATATGGATAAAAAGATAGGAATTGATTTTCTAAAGGAAAAGATTGATAATCTTTCGGATGAAGATAAGGAAAAGTTGACCAATTTTGCAAAAGCTTACCCACCAAAGGTTAGGGCTTTGCTCGGAGCAATTCTTGAAGTTCTTTCACTTGACCAATTGAGTGAATCACTTAAAGAAACCATTAATTATTTGAGCAGTTATGAATTTGGAATATCCGAAAAAATATTGCCTACTATCTCAAACTGGAAAATTACCTAATGACTTTACACAACTATAAAGATGCCTTTGAAGGTGCTATTGTCGCAACTGCACAACATTTTGGAATCTCCGAAGTCTATGTTGAAAAAGATTATTGGGTAACCTTTGCCCTCAAGCAGATTTTTACAAATACTAATTCCAAGGACATCGCAGTTTTTAAAGGTGGAACGTCACTTTCAAAATGCTTCGGCATTATTGATCGTTTTTCAGAAGATATTGATATGGTAGTTATCAAGGAAGCAGGTGAAACAGATAATTCTTTAAAACGAAAACTAAAAAAGGTGACCAGTGTTTTAGAAGCTGTTATGACCGTAATTCCTAATCATCTATTGGAGAACAAACGTGGGAAGATTAGAAAAATAGTCTATGGTTATAATAAAGTAGGTGTTAAAGGGGCATATGGACAAGTGAGGGATCAAATTGTGCTTGAAGTTTCAAGTCTTGGTAATTCACATCCTTCAGAAAAAGTAGAAATACATTCAATGATTACAGAATTTATTGCTACAACCAATAATCCAGACCTTATCAAAGAGTACCAACTTGAACCTTTTAAAGTCACTGTAATCAGTATCGAGCGAACTTTTTGCGAAAAAATAATAAGTCTGGTCAGGTTTTCATATACCGAAAGCCCATTAGAGGATTTGGACAATAAAGTCCGCCATACCTACGATTTGCATCAACTATTGCAGGAAAAGAGAATATTAAAATTTTTAAAATCAGATGATTTTGAAACGATGCTTATACAAGTTGGAAAAGATGATGACAAGGCGATACCTAATGACAAAGAATGGCTGTCCAAACATCCATCCGAATCGTTGTTTTTCAGCGAAACAGATAAAGTATGGGAAACAGTAAGCAAGACATATTCAGGTTCTTTTAAGGAGTTGCTTACTGGAGAATTACCTAATGAAAGGGTTGTACTTACATCGTTGTTAAGCATAGCGTTAAGGTTAAAAGAAATTAAATGGAATATTAATTTGGGTTATTGATATATTTATGTGATATTTTCATTTCAATATTTCGTTCGCCATCTTTCTCATTTAATTCTAAAATGACCCTTCGGTTCTGAACATTAAAAGTTGCTATTTTCATAATTTATAAATTTTTACTTTCGTTTATCGTTAGTATCTTGATCGAATGCTACGAGATTGAATAATTCTCGCATTCTACTTCGGTTACGATATAGGATTATTGCTTTATTCGAGGTGCTTAAAATATCCAGAGAGTCTTTTTCAAGTTCCTCTAATTCCAAGATTAAATTATCAGATAGTAATTTTAATTTCATGCACTTTTATTTGTTAAAAATTATTTGTTAAAAATAATTGAGACTAACTTTGATGCAAACAGAAATTGGAGAGAGACTTAAAAAAATAGATTATATATGTTTGTAAGAATATTGTAACAAAAAATATGCCTTAAATTGTTTCATGGGAAAAAAAATAAATAATATTTTTTGCTTTTTTAACTAAAAATGAGTGAAGTAGTGTTTTTGGTTAGTAAAAAGTAGCCAATATTCTTTTTTGGCATGCAGGAGGATTGCCAGCTAATTTTTATTATTCTAAAGAATTAATGTAAGAAAATAATAAGGGTTACATAGGATTTGATGCTATATGATTTAATTTGGAATATTCAATTATAAAATAACCGTTTGTTTTACCTATGTTGTACCTGAAATAAAAAAACCGAAGACGCATCTTCGGTTTTCCTTTGTTTACTGGTAGCGAGAGGGGGGCACGATCCCCCGACCTCCGGGTTATGAATCCGACGCTCTAACCAACTGAGCTACCTCGCCTAATTTAAGGCTGCAAATATAAAAACAATATTATTGTAAGCAAACAGAAGTTGGGTAAAATATTATTAAAAATTCTTGTTATACTTATCAATTAATGTATATATTGGGCAATATAAATTTCAAAAACGCTCATGGACGATAAAATAAAATTTGATATTGAATTTCCTATACACGCCTCTCCTCAGTTGTTATATCAATATATTTCTACACCGTCTGGTTTATCAGAGTGGTTTTCAGACAATGTGAATTCTAGAGGCGAATTATTTACTTTTATTTGGGACGATAGCGAAGAACAAGCAAAATTATTAAATAAGAAAAATGGTGAGCGGGTTAAATTCAGATGGGTAGAAGATGAAGATGATAATCAAACTTACTATTTCGAAATTCGAATTCAAGTAGATGAAATCACTAAAGATGTATCATTAATGGTTACAGATTTTGCTGAAGAAGATGAAGTTGAAGAATCTAAAATGCTTTGGGAAAATCAAATTTCTAGTTTAAAGCAAGTATTAGGTTCAGCGTAATTAAAAAACTATTTTTTAAATTATATTTGCCCATTCTTAACACTAAGAATGGGTTTTTTTATGATAAATTTTAACGGAAATATTTTAGATAATGATTCTTTTTTATCTACTCAAAACAGAGGCTTAGCTTATGGCGATGCCCTTTTTGAAACGATAAAAGTGTCTTATGGTAAGTTACTGTTTTGGGAAGATCATTACTTCAGATTAATGGCTTCTATGCGCATTATGCGTATGGAAATTCCAATGAATTTCACAATGGAATTTTTAGAAAGTCAAATACATAATACATTAAAAAACAACGAGTTGTCTAGCGCATCATCTCGAGTAAAATTAACCGTTTTTAGAAATGAAGGCGGATTATATTTACCCGAAACTAACGATATAGGTTACATAATTTCAACAAAACCAATTGAAAGTGATTTTTATGTTTTAAATGAAGCCATTTATGAAGTTGATTTGTTTAAAGATTACTATGTTTCACCAAGTTTATTATCTACTTTAAAAACCAATAATAAAGCACTTAACGTGGTTGGAAGTATTTATGCAAAAGAAAATAAATTAGACAATTGTTTGATTTTAAATACTGATAAACAAGTTATTGAAGCCCTTAATGGCAATGTGTTTTTAGTAAACGGAAACACCATAAAAACACCTCCAATTAATAATGGATGCTTAAAAGGGGTGATGCGAAAACAACTTATCGATATTATAAAAACTATTCCTGAATATGAGCTTTTGGAAGAACCCATATCACCTTTTGAACTTCAAAAAGCTGATGAGATTTTTATAACAAACGTGATAGTAGGCATTCAACCCGTAACCAAATACAGAAAAAAGACTTTCAATATCGAAGTTTCAAAACTTTTAATTGGTAAGCTGAATATAAAAATAAGATTGAGTTAATTGTAACTAGGGTGTTCTGGTGCGTTAGACCAAATACTGTATTCGCCACCAAATTCTAACATTTTTTCTTTCCAAAACGATTGGTAATCTTTTTCAATAATGTTCTTTTTGTAAACATTATCGGTAACCACCCAAGAGTTCGCTTTAAGCTCTTTATCCAATTGGTCAGTATCCCATCCAGAATAGCCGAGGAAGAAACGAATATCATTTTCTTTAATAGTATTATCAGATATTTGTTCAGCAACTTTACTAAAATCTCCACCCCAAAAAATACCTAATGAAATTTCAATGCTATTAGGAATTAGATGTGGAATTTTATGAATAAAATAAAGATTATCCTGCTCTACAGGTCCGCCATTGTAAACTTTAAAAGTGGCTTCAACTTCAGGCACTAAGTCGCTTATAGTGTATTCTAAAGGTTTATTAAGTATAAAACCTATCGAGCCTTCTTCGGTATGGTCTGCTAATAAAACTATAGAACGGTTAAATGAGACATCGCCAATTATTGCAGGTTCTGCGATTAGTAAATCTCCTTTTTTTGGTTTTGATGTTACCATATTTTTGAGGAATTAATAACTAAATCTAATATTTATTTATTAAATAGGCAACTGTTTTGTTAATTATAAAGAAAAAGCCTTCAAATTTTGAAGGCTTTTTAAAATTATTAAGAAAGTAAACCTTAGTTTACTGCACTTGATAAATCTGATCCAGCTTTAAACTTAACAACGTTTTTAGCTTTGATTTTGATTGTTGCTCCTGTTTGAGGATTTCTTCCTTCTCTTGCAGCTCTTTTAGAAACTGACCAAGAACCAAAACCTACTAAAGAAACTCTGTTTCCTTTTTGTAAAGCACCTTCAATTTCAATGATTGCGCACTCTAATGCTTTTTTAGCTGCAGCTTTAGTAATTCCTGCGTGTTCTGCCATTGCATCAATTAAATCTGTTTTGTTCATAATGTATTATTTAATTATTAATAAATTGGTTAAACATTTTGTTAAATCCTCTACAAATTTATACGGATTATGCAACCACGCAAGTAATAGCAAGGGAAATACATGGTTTTGTTGATAACTTAAAGCTTTTGTTGATAAAGGTGGTGTATTTCGTCGATTTTTTTAAAATATGAGTGGCAATAAGGGTTTAGAGCATTTTTGCACCTTCTTGAAATGTATACCCATTTAAAAGCGATTTTACATCCATCATTTTTTTACCAGGAAGCTTAATATCTTCAATTATAACATAACCATTTTTAGTGGCTACTTTTAATTCTTTTTTAGTTGAAACGATAGTTCCGATGGCGTGAGAATGAGTGATGGTTTCCTTTTTTGCGCTGTAAATTTTAATATCTAATTCGTCATCTCCATTAATTAAGGTACACCAAGCTGATGGATACGGACTTAAACCTCTAATTTTATTGTAAATATGATCTATCGAATCTGTCCAATCAATTTTACAATTGTCTTTATTTAATTTATAAGCTGTTTTAATATTTTCATTTTCTTTTTGAGGAATCGTTTTTACGTTTCCTTTTTCAATTAAGGCAACAGTTTCTATAACCAATTCACTTCCAATTGCCATTAAGCTATCGTGAAGACTCCCAGCATTTTCTTTATGGTCTATTTCTATTTCCTTTTGAAGAATCATTTCGCCAGTATCAATTTTCTCATCAATAAAAAAGGTAGACACACCTGTTTTTGTTTCACCATTTATAATAGCCCAATTAATTGGAGCTGCACCGCGGTAATTTGGCAGTAAAGAGGCATGCAAATTAAATGTGCCATATTCTGGCATTTGCCAAACTACTTTTGGAAGCATTCTAAAAGCAACCACAATTTGAAGATTTGCTTTAAGTGCTT
This sequence comes from Flavobacteriaceae bacterium, assembly GCA_049791475.1. Classification (GTDB taxonomy): domain Bacteria; phylum Bacteroidota; class Bacteroidia; order Flavobacteriales; family Flavobacteriaceae; genus CAXBID01. Next base: position 17,422 of record JBAQZZ010000023.1, read on the forward strand.
TTAAATCATTTACAAATTGCTCGTCTTTTAAATTGGTAGGTTGTAAAATATTTAAGCCTTTGGATGCGGCGTATTGCTTTACGGCACTTTCATTTAGTTTTCGTCCGCGACCAGCAGGTTTATCGGGTGCAGTAATAACGCCAACAACATTGTATTTGTTATCAATTAACGCTTTTAAAGTAGTAACTGCAAAATCGGGCGTGCCCATAAATAGGATTCTTAAATCGCTCATAAATGACTTAATTTGTATGTGTTTATTTTTGTTATAGTAACAATATTATGTTCTAACAACAACTTTAATACCGTTTTTGTTTGGGCTTCTGAGGTGTTTAAAGACGAAATTATTGCCCTTGATGATTTATCGCCACTTTCCAATAATTCTACAATACGCTTTTTTAAACTATTTAAATCTTCTGGTTTTTCACTTTTGGTTGTTTTAGTGCAAACCGAACAAATGCCACACCGTTTTATATCGGTTTCACCAAAGTAGGCGAGGAGTTGCATGCTTTTACATACCGAATCGTTCTCAATATAATTAAGCATCGCTTTAACTTGCTGCTTTTTTAATTTGTTTTGCTGTTCAATAATAGATGCAATTCTATTTATAGTTTTATCATCCTCACGTGGCTGTATAAAAGTAACTTGTGCATCGGTTTTCGCTAAGTTTAAGGTAATAATACTATCGCTTTCAAGTTGCTTGAGTGTGTTAATTAAAAAGGGTTCTGAAACTGATGCTTTTTCTGTAATTTTAAGGATATTTATTTTTGTATCATGATCAAAAATGCCACCATACATGCGAAGCATCGATTTTACTATTAAATTAAAATCTTGGTGGGTTTTTAAATAATTGAAAAGCGCCGCACTAGAAATAATAAACTGCGCAGAAACATTATTTTTAAATTGTTTTGATAACGTAATTATGCTGTTCCTATCTAATAATAATAACGCGTTGTAACACAAAATACTACTAAAATCATAAGTTTTACAGAAGGTGTTAAAATCAAAATCGAAAGTTAAATATTCGCCTTCGCCATAAGATATTTGAAAAAAATTACATAGTTTTCTATACACTTGCTTTACAAAATCAACATGTGGCAAGACATTTAAAAACTGGTTTTTTACCAAAACTTCATCACTATTATTTTTAAGAATAACGGCAAACGCTTTTTCTCCATTTCTCCCAACTCGACCAGCTTCTTGAAAATAACTTTCTATACTTTCGGGTAAATTTAAATGAATAACGGTTTTAACATCGGGTTTATCGATGCCCATTCCAAAGGCATTTGTAGCAACCATAACCTGTTTTTGGTTATGTAACCACGCCGTCATATTTTTATCCTTTTCACTATTAGCTAATCCGCCATGGTAAAAGGTAGCTGATATGTTTTTTGATTCTAAAAACGAACTTACTTCTAATGTTAGTTTTCTGTTTCTAACATAAATGATTGAGGATGCTGTGTATTTTTTTAATATCGTTTCAAGTCTGTAATATTTATCGTTTTCATGATACACCATGTAGGCTAAATTGGGTCTATAAAACGAATGCTTAAATATTTTGGGTTTTATAAAATCGAGCTCTTTTACAATATCTTCAACAACTTCAGGTTTAGCAGAAGCCGTTAACGCAATCACATTTGTGGTAGGTTGCAATTGGCGCAAGAGTAAAATATTTTTATAAGCTGGTCTAAAATCGCTTCCCCATTGTGAGATACAATGCGCCTCATCAACAGCAATTAAATTCACGTGCATTTGTTTAATGCGACTTTGTACTAATTCTTGTTGTAAACGCTCAGGCGAGAGGTACAAAAATTTATAATTCCCGTAAATACAATTGTCTAAAAGCGTGTCTAATTCATTGTATGAAATGCCGCTCGTTAAAGCCATGGCTTTAATACCTTTAGCGTTTAACGATTGTACTTGGTCTTTCATTAAAGCAATAAGCGGCGAAATAACAATACAAATACCTTCTTTTGCTAAAGCAGGAATTTGAAAACATAATGATTTTCCGCCACCAGTTGGTAGTAATGCAAAGGTGTCTTCCCCTTCAAGTACTGAATCTATAATAGCCTCTTGATTGGGCTTAAATTCAGTAAATTTCCAGTAACGCTCTAATATGTTAATGGGATGTGTCAAATTACATATTTACAATATTCAAAATAAAATCTGTACGTTTTTCAACGGTATCAAAAGGAACATCAATGAGTCTATAATTATAAGATTGATAGGTGTTTATTAAGTGTTTATGAATTTTTACAGCTTGATCAAAATCTTCATAACGTTCGTTATCACTGGTATAAATAGCTTCCCAAGGTTTTAAAATAAAAACGGCGTCGTATATAGATGCTTTACAGGTGTCTATAAAACTTTCTGGGTATTTATCACCAATAAAATCCATATAGGCTAAAACGTCTGGAATGCCACGATCAAAAAAAACAATATCGGTTTTCAGTTTTTTTGATTCTAAATATTGATGATATCGCCCTTTTAAAAGCAATTCACTAAATAATAAGGGATTGGTTAAAAACAATTGGTCTATGCCATTTTTTTTTGCATCTAAAATCACTTGTCTCGAAATTTCTTCAAGACAGGTGTATCCTCTTTTAATTAATTCATTTATAATAGTAGATTTCCCTGTTCCTGGGCCACCAGTAATCACAATTTTTTTTGTATTCAAATTTGAAAGATTTTGACTGTAAAAATCGTAATTTAACTGCTATAAAAAAAATGTAAAGAATACCTATATTTGTAGCTTATTAAAAACCTATGAGTACACCTCCAAATTCAGAAGAATTTTACGAAAAATTAAAAAGCCAATTATACGATACATCACTTTGGCCAGCAGAATATTTATATAAGTTTATTGTTAAAACTAGTAATGCTAAAATTGCTAAAGTAGAAGCACTTTTTGATAATATGGGAGCAGTTATTGAAACAAAAGAATCAAAAAATGGTAAGTATACCAGTATATCTATTAACGTTTTAATGAAAAATCCTGATGCTGTGATAGGCAAATACAAGGAAGTTGCAGAAAAGATTGAAGGTGTTATAAGTCTTTAGTTTTTTTTTGTATTTTGCGCAAGCATAACTTACTCTTAGCAAATATCTTTTTTGAAGAATCTAACAAATTTATTTTCTCTTTTATCAAGGCGTAAATTTACAAGCATAGCAAGTAGCTACGGTTTTAAATTTTAACGAAGAGAAAAGAAAAAAGAAGAAGATAAAAATTCACAAAGGATGTTTACTAAGAGTAAAACATGCAAAAACATTTAACTCCACACATTTAATTTTGATAATAGACGATTTAGAATACAATACCGAGCGTGAACATTTAATTATTCCCGAATATGGTCGCCATATGCAGAAAATGATTAATTACGCCAAAACCAGAGAAACTAAAGAAGAACGTAATAAAATAGCCAAGGGTATCATAGCCGTAATGGGCAATATGCAACCACACTTGCGCGACGTTCCAGATTTTCAACATAAACTTTGGGATCAATTATTTATCATGTCTAATTTTGAATTAGATGCCGATTCTCCTTATGAAATTCCTACAAAGGAAATTTATGAAGAGCGTCCAGAGCCTTTAAAATACCCACAGAATTTTCCAAAATATCGTTTCTACGGAAATAATATTAAAAC
>JBAQZZ010000024.1:0-4858 GCA_049791475.1 Flavobacteriaceae bacterium
AAACCCTAGGCAATGGTTACAATACGTACTGGAAAATATACCCGATTGGAATATCCAAAAACTGGAACAACTACTGCCTAACCATTTTCAAGAAAATATAGACCTGTAGTTGCTCGGATGGATACAATTTATAGATGTAAATGCAGTATTTAATATTATATAAATAAAAATGGATTACTATAAATTAGTAATCCATTTTTATTAAACAAGCTATTATCAATAAATTTATTGAAAATCTTTAATACTTTTATTAAGCTTAATATCTTTTATTGCTACTAGCATATCACCTTCTTTTTCAAGCCTAAGCATACTAGGTATGGCTTGTGCACGACATGCTAATGTTAATTCTGGTATTAGTGGGTCATCGTTAAAAAAGAACGAATTGATCTCATATTCTGGCTTTCCAGGTTCTTTTATAACACGATGTATTTTTTTAAGTTCTTTAGCATATAAATACTTACCTGGCATAAAAGTATATAATGTGTAACGTCCATCTGCATCCGTTTTTATCCACCCTTGATGATGTACATAACGTTTACGATGTTCATCTCTTTTCATCTGAAAATCACCATTTTCATCAGGCTGAGACACATATAATATCACATCTTTTGCAGGTGTTACACCATCACTTTGATATATAATTCCTGAAATTTTTAACTTATTAGGTTTCGAATCAAAATCTGGAATAGTATCCGTATTATTTAAATATTTTTCTGAATAGTCGTAAATAGCACTACGATTCTTATAATTTTCTAAGACTGAAATATATTCTTGAGCAAAGATTGCATTTGAAAATGACATTAAGCAAGAAAGAAAAATTAGAGGGATTAATTTCTTCATGGGTATTTTATATATGTTTTAACAAAACTAAAAAACTATGCTTATTGTGGTTAAAAAAATCGTTTGAACCATTAAATTATCCGACGAATAGATGAAAAACATTTAATCTTGTATTGATTTTAATTCGTAACCTTGATTAATGCCTTTTTCAATAGCTGGAACACCACGATCCATCCAAATTGGCATAGGCTCGCCTTTTAAATAATAATCAAAAAACTGTGCCATTCTCAACGTAAAGTCTTTCCTGTTTTGATATTTTAATGGCCAGTGTGGCTCGCCATTATAATTTAAAAACCAAGCAGGTTTACCTAAACGGCGCAGGCTTACAAAAAACTCAATACCTTGATACCATGGTACATGACCATCAGCATCATTATGCATAATAAGCAATGGTGTATTAATTTTATCAATGTTAAAAATTGGTGAGTTTTCTATGTAACGCATTGGATATTCCCATGGTGTTCCTCCTATCCTACTCTGTGTGTGTTCGTATTGAAACTGTCTGCTTAAACCTGTCCACCATCTAATACCGCCATAAGCGCTAATCATATTTGGTACAGGAGCACCAGATTCTGCAGCTTTAAAAATATCTGTTTTGGTCACTAAATAGGCTATTTGGTAGCCGCCCCAACTATGACCTTGTACACCTATATTATCTTTATCAATAAATCCTTTTTCTATGAGAGCGTTGACGCCCGAAACAACACAATTAAGTGCGCTTTCACCCGGATAACCTTCACGATAAACAACATCTGGATTAAAAATAACATAACCCCGACTGGCATAATAGCTATAACTAATAGTGGATCTTACATACGAAGGTGCGTTATAGCGATGCAAACGATCTGAACTTCTTTCATAGAAATTCACAATCATCGGATACTTTTTATTAGGGTCGAAGTTTTCAGGTTTTACAAGCATTCCTGTAAGTGGAATACCATCTGAAGACGTCCACTTTACCAATTCAATAGTTCCCCAATTATAGTCGCTTTGTTGTGGGTTGGCATCACTTAAAACGGTTTGGTTTTTAAAGTTTAAATCTGTAATTCTTAAATTTGGAAACTCAGTAAACGACTGTTTTGTGAAGATTAAGTTCTCTGATAATAATGCTTTTTTAGGCCTTGAATAACTATAACGACCATCTTCTAATACTCTGATTGTATTGCTTTTAGGATTAAACTCAACATAACCAGCAGCTTTATCAGCTTCATTAAAGGTTGATAATAGCCAATTAGATTTTGAATTAATATGTTGTGCTTCCTCATCTAATTCTATATAACGATAAACAGTTTCACTAGATCGACCCGATGTTAAATTTGTGTTTTCACCTGTATCTGGATTGAATTTCCATATATCATAGCGATCGTATAATAAAATATATTTATCATCTTCAGTCCAACCCGCCATTCCATAACTTCGTGGGTAGTTTGGAGAATCATTTAATTCATGGTAAAAACCTTTTCCTTTAGTTAAATTTTTATAAACATCCGTTTTAGTGTTGTATGTAAACCAAGTGCTATCAATAGTGTTATATCCATATAAATATTTGGCTTTCGGACTTAAATCTGCATCTGGAATTCCTTTCAAAACTGTTTTTTTAGCTCCTGTATTTGTGTTTATTAATAGGTAATCTTTTAAGCGTCTACCTGTCCACTGACTCTCCAATTCGTAAGGTGTTGTGGTATGGGCTATGGCTAAACCAGAATTGCCTTCATCTGTTAATTGCACATTTGGAAAATCTTCAGTTCCAATTTGGATTATATTCTTTGACTTAAAATTATAAACCGTTTCGAACGATTTTATGGTATCGTTTTTAACCTGTAATTCTTGCACGGTGTATAATCTTGGCTCATTGTATGTCCAAACTTCTACATTTACAATCTCATCTTTAAGTAAAGTGGTATCTTTTATTATTGGAGGTAATCGCAGACCGAAATAGAGTCTGGATTCATCTTTTGAAAACGAAACATCACCATCTGAGGATACTAAATAACCCTTTGGCGTTTTAGCATTATCTAAAAGTTTGTCTGCACTCGTATTTCCATCTTCCCAGGTATAAAGCTCATTCGGGCGCGTTTGTACTTTTGTCGTATCAGCATCAGCAATAAAAGCAAAACGTTTCCCTGATTCGCTAAAGCTTAGTTTGGCGTATTTTGTTTTAGCGTTATTATGAATATTGGTCAACTTTCCAGCTTTAAAATCAAGTATAAAGACACCTGCATTTTCATTGTCTTCATTTCCAGTGGATGTAAACGCTATTTTTTCGCCACGTTTTGCAAACGTATAATTTGTTACATAGTTAAAAGTATCTTGAGCTTTAGTAGCCAAATCATGAACCACTAAATGATAACCATTGGTTTTACTAACCTTTTTAGGTTTTTTCTTTTTTTCTTTTTCTGTTGCAGTGCTATCGGTTTCTTCCTTTTCACCTTTCTTTTCTTCTTTAACGTCTTCTAAAAAATAAGCTACATATCCAGTCCATTTTTCTGGTAATGAATACGATTTTACACTTGGAATTTTAACCAATTCTTTAGTAGCTATATTGTAAATAGCTAAACTATCTTTTGGCATTTTATCCTTTTTAACTTTTCTGCGTTGCATATCATTAACACTATCTTTCCAAGGTTTTATAGTGAAAGTTAAAAACTTTGAATCATAAGAAAACTTACCATTACTTGCTCTTTCGTGTTCTAAAACCGTAGTGCCTTTATTAGACTTTAAAATAAGGTGACTATCCCAATTATCTTGTTCTAAATTATAAACAACATACGTTCCATTTGGCGCTATTTGCTCATTATCAATAGTTTTCCAGAGTTGAATATCTGAATGCTCCAGTACTTTTTTTTGTGAAATAGATACTATAGAAAATAATAGAAGTAACGTTGTTAAAAATGGTTTCATAGGTTAATTTTTTGAATTTGAAAAGAATACTATTTTATTTATTAGGTAAGAATATAGTTTAATTTCATTCTGAAACTTGAATTACATGACCAGAATAGCGAATAGAAAAACGAGAATTTCCATTTAAAAAAATTTCAGTTTTCATATTTGGAAATATGGTAATTATACCATCAAACTGTTCAAATTTACTTTTTGCTTGAAACTTTATAAGGTAACTTTCATTTTTACCTTTTGTAACTGAATAATTTTCCATAATCCCGTCAAATTGTATAGCGGAATCTCCACCTCCATATTGCACCTGCATTTGGCGTTCTCCAAAATAAGGCAAATATGACGAAATACTATCGCCTGAAACTTTTAAATAATTAGAATTTCCTATTAAGTTGATGGCTCCAGCAGTATTTCCAGGTGGCAATAACCCAGAATTAAGTACTTGCTGTGTGGCGTATGTAACTTGCGGATAAACCATATCAGATTCAATATTGAACTCTTGTGATTCAATTAAAGTATTTAAAGCTTCAATTTGTTTTAAAGAAGCTGTTGGTTTTGAAGATGCACAGGAGCACACCATAATTATTAAAATTACAATAATATGTTTTATATACTTCATTATTTTTATTATTAATGACGTTTAAAATTACAAAAAAAATTCAGATTATAATTGTTAAAATAAGATACTTATCTATTAGCATTAAAAGAAAAAGGGGCTAAAAAGCCCCTAAATATTGTGGTTTAAAAATGGTGAATAAGTTAAAAACTTATACAGCTAAAATTAAATAACATGTAAAAGTTGAATTTACTATAAGCTAGCTACATTATCGTTAAGCTTAATATCTTTAGTAGCAACATACATATCGCCCTCTTTTTTAAGTTTAAGCATACTTTTTATAGTTTTAGCACGAGCTTCTAAAGTTAAATTTGCTAATAATGGATCATCATTAAAAAAGAATGAGCTAATTTCTTGTTCAGGTTGCCCTGGCTGTTTTATTATACGGTGTATTTGTTTAAGTTCTTTTACACGTAAAAATTTACCTGGTATAAAAGTATAAAATGTATAACGTCCATCAGCATCTGTTTTTACCCAACCTCTGTGGTGTACATAACGCTTACTGTATTG
>JBAQZZ010000025.1:0-4331 GCA_049791475.1 Flavobacteriaceae bacterium
AAGAGCCAAGGTATTGAGCGTTTAGGAAACGGCTGGTCAAGAGCTGGTCAAGTAAGAATAAAAGAGATGAACGCAAGTGAACCCCTTTCGAGGTGTCGAGAAGTTGCGACACCCTGTCAAAAGCTACGAAGTATGATCGACTACAAAACCGTTAAACGAACCTTCTAAACCTCATTATACCTAAAACAGCTAACTTCATGATCGTTTACCATACCAGTAGCCTGCATGTGCGCATAAATAACCGTACTGCCAACAAACTTAAACCCACGTTTTTTTAAATTTTTGCTAATAGTGTCACTAAGAAGTGTGTTTGCTGGTGCTTCTTTGTAATTTTCGATCTTGTTTTTTATAGGTTTACTATTAACAAAGCCCCAAATATATTTACTAAAACATCCAAATTCTTCTTGAATTTTAATAAAAGCTTGAGCGTTGGTAACGGTGGCTTTTACTTTTAATTTATTTCGAATAATTCCCGCATCTTGGAGTAAAGTGTCTATTTTTTCTTGGGTGTAATTTGATATTTTTTCATAATCAAAATTATCAAAAGCGATTCTAAAATTTTCACGTTTTCGTAACACAGTAATCCAACTCAAACCAGCTTGAAATGTCTCTAAAATTAGAAATTCGAAAAGTGTGTTGTCATCATAAACAGGAACACCCCATTCCTTATCATGGTATGCTTCATAAAGTGCATCGCCTTCACACCAACCGCATTTATGTTTTTTCATCTATAAAATTTTAAGACATTAAAATTTGTAAATAGTAACTCTAATCAATCTGTAAGGTATTATTATGAAATATGACAAAAGTCATGATTAATAAAATAACAAGATACTAATTTTGTATCATCCATTAAAAAGAATTCCTAAATGAACGCCATTATAAAATCTAGTTTAGAAAAGAGCATATCTTATATAGCATATCGAGATTTAGTAAAACAGTTAGCTGAAGAGAACTCGACTACAGGAAATGACAAAACAGATGCTTTAATAAATTACACAAAGCTTAATGATAAGCGAATGAAACGCTGGGATAAAACGGTTAAATTATCTGAAGAATCCCAGAAAATAATTAAAGAATTCAATAACTCCATTACTTGGTTGGTTATTACTGAAAGCTGGTGTGGAGATGCAGCACACATTATGCCTGTACTTAATAAAATAGCTGAAGCAAATAATAACATAGACATGAAAATTGTACTTCGTGATGAAAATCCAGCTTTAATGGATGCATTTTTAACCAATGGTGGTAAAGCTATACCTAAAGTGATAATGATTGATAACGAATCTAGCGAAGTTATAAATACTTATGGACCAAGACCAAGTGAAGCGACTAGTTATGTTAATAAATTTAAAGCTATAAATGGAGCGTTAACACCTGAATTTAAAGAAGATTTACAACATTGGTACAATAAAAATAAAGGACAAAATATTATTGAAGATGTAACAAAAATACTTTGTGAATTAGAACCTAATGTTTGCCAATAAAATTAAAAGTGATAGAGCCCAATTGTGATTCCTTTGATCCATCACTGCTAAATTGTGCTTGTTTAGCATATTCTAAAGCGTGTTCTTGTAAGCATTGATTTGATGAGGTAGACGATGTATTTAAATATGCATCCGTAACACTCCCTTTAGCATTTACAGTTATATTTATAATAATTTTTCCATTTTCTTCGCACAAATAAATAGGTATTGGAATAAAAACTTTCTTTCTATTTATTAATGAATAACTAATGGTACTTTTATTATTGTTGTTTTCTTCCTGTTGTTTTTTTAGTAAATCGTTTACTTTATCGAAAGAAGATAATTCATCTTTATCGACCCTTGAATCTTGCTTGTCTTCATATTTTTTAGTGTAAGATTCTGCTGAATTTTCTTCAGAACTATTATGCTTAGGAACATAATCTTCTGGCGGTGCTATGGTTTTATAAGCTTGAGCAAATTGTTTACTTTTCTGTGTTTCGTTAAATGCAGAATTGGTTTCAGCCTCAGTATTATTAAGCTTTTCTAAAGCTTCAAGTATTTTAATATCTTCTTCTGTTAATTCTTTTTCGGGTTCAATTTCGTAGTAGCTTTCAGAAGCTAATTCGTCTTGTTGTTTAAGACTTAAATTGAAAACAGAAAGTACTACAGTTCCTGCGATGAAGCATGTAATAAGTAGCGCTTTATGTTGATCTGTTAGGTTCAAATCTGTGTATTTTAGGGCAAATATTTAATAAATATACGTAAAATAAGATAATTTAGCCTTTCAATGATGTTATGAAGCTTTCTATAGAGCAGGCATTACTCACATTAAAATCACCAATTTTTGTTCTTCGTAAAGCAGATAAATGCCCGCCAGATTGTAATGCTTTTCCAAAATCGTTAGCCAAAGAACGAATATAAGTGCCTTTACTACAAACCACTCTAAAATCAATATTTGAGCCACTTATATTTACAATTTCAAACTCAGAAATAGTAACGCTTCTTGCTTTAATTTCTACTTCTTCACCAGCTCTTGCAAATTCATACAAGCGTTTTCCGTCTTTTTTTAATGCTGAAAAAATAGGCGGAAATTGTTGAATATCACCAATAAATTTTTTGGTGGTTTCTTTGATTAATTGTTCAGAAATATGTTCTATTGGAAAAGTTTCATTTATTTCGGTTTCTAAATCAAATGAAGGTGTTGTACTTCCTAAAGTTATAATTCCAGTGTATTCTTTTATTTGCCCTTGAAAAGTATCTATTTGTTTGGTCATTTTACCTGTGCAAATCACTAACAAACCAGTTGCTAAAGGGTCTAAAGTACCCGCGTGTCCTACTTTTATTTTTTTGATATTAAAAGCTTGACGTATTTCCCAACGCAATTTATTTACAACTTGAAAAGACGTCCAATTAAGCGGCTTGTCAATCAGTAAAACTTGACCAGAAAGATACTCTTCTATAGTTTTCATATTAATTTAATAATGAAAATGTGATGGCGATTAAGCCAACAATAACACAGTAAATGGCAAAGTAAGTAAGCTTACTTTTTTTAACCAAAGCAATCATCCAAGTACAGGCAAATAAGCCAGCAATAAAAGCTGCTACAAAACCAATGGATAAGGCAGTGAAATTTCCGCTATCATAAGTTAAATCGCCACTCAAGACATCTTTAGCAATTTTTCCAAAGATTAATGGTACAACCATTAAGAACGAAAAACGTGCTGCCTTAGTTTTATCATTGCCTAATAAAACAGATGTTGAAATGGTGGCACCAGAACGTGAAATGCCTGGAAGCATGGCAATGGCTTGAGAAACACCAATAACAAAGGCGTTTTTAAAAGATACTTTTTTATCTGTATTTTTTGCCTTATCAGCAAGAAATAAAAGGATAGCAGTAACAATCAACATAGAGCCTACCAATAAAATATTACCACCAAAAAGGGCTTCTAGTTGTTCTTCAAAAAACAAGCCAACTAGTACAGCTGGAATCATAGAAAGCGCAATTTTAGAAATGAATTGTAAATCGTCGTTCCATTTCAATTTTAGGGCACCTTTAATAAGGTCTAAAATATCTTTTCTAAAAACAACAATAGTACTTAGTGCTGTTGCAAAGTGCAATACAACTGTAAACAATAAACTTTCTTCAGGAACAGAGTTATCTCCTAGAATGGCTTTACCTATTTCCAAATGACCACTAGAAGATACAGGTAAAAACTCTGTGAGCCCTTGAATAATACCAAGAATAATTGCGTCTATTATATCCATGGCGCAAAAATATTAAATTAGATATAGTAATACGTCATTCTAAATAATATTTTACACCTTAAATGTAGAATCTCTAATTATAAGATTTCCTTTTATTACGATGGTTTTATGAATAAGTATTTCGGTTTCACTATCTATTTCTTCAATTAAATATTTAACTGCTGTTTTTCCAATAGTTTCTCCAGGCTGGTCGATAGTTGTTAATGAAGGTTCTATAATAGTTGAGTGAGAAGAATTACTAAAACCAACTACAGCTATATCCTCAGGGATTTTTATATTGAATTTTTTTAGTGTTTGAATCACACCAATAGCTGCACTATCTGTAATTGTAAAAATGGCATCTGGTCTTTTTTTAATACTTAATAAAATATTGGTCATTCTTTTCCCTTGTTGTAAAGAAATATCATCAACACTAATAATTATTTTTTCATCAATTTCAATGTGGTGTTCTTTTAATGCTCTTAAATATCCAGCATATCTTTTTTCAGAATTATATGAAAATTCTCTTTCTTTTATAATGGCTATTCGTTTTTTACCAATATTTATTAAATGTTCAATGGCATTAAAAGCAGCTTCTTCATCGTTAATAGTTATTTGTGT
>JBAQZZ010000026.1:0-31851 GCA_049791475.1 Flavobacteriaceae bacterium
AGTAGATTTACGAGTTGGCACTATTTTAGAGGTAAATGATTTTCCAGAAGCTAAAAATCCAGCGTACCAACTCACTATTGATTTTGGTGAATTAGGCATTAAAAAATCATCTGCACAAATAACAACAATTTACAAAAAAAAGGATTTAATTGATAAACAAATTGTGGCAGTTATAAATTTCCCTAAAAAACAAATTGCAAAATTTATGAGCGAATGTTTAATTTTAGGTGCTGTAAACGGACAAGATGTCATTTTGTTAAATCCAGAAAACAAAGTCAAAAACGGAACAACAGTTTCTTAAACTACAATTCTTCTCTAAAGAAAATAGCGTTCATTAATAATTTGTTTTGCAGACAGGACAAACTTCATCATTGTCTATGTAGTTTTGATAAGAATTTAAGTTTATGCTTTTATTCGTATTAGCGCAATAAGAAAAGCGTTGTATACCATCCGGATTATAAGAACGAGCGAAAAGAATTATAGTTTTGTTCAACATTTTTTTCTATAATTACCTTCAACTGCTTCATATTTAATTATATATCATCAAAATCTATATCTGTAAAACTTTCTGGAGTTTTTGTTTCAGTTTCTACAACTTCAGAAGTTGTGTCATCATATTCTTTTTTAAAGTCTTTTTGATGGCGTTCGCTTATAACTTCATCACCTTTTTCATCAATAATATAGTCGGTCATTTCAGCTAATATTTCTCTGAACTCAGTAAAGTCTTCTTTGTAAATGTAAATTTTATGTTTTTTGTAATGGAATGACCCATCATCGTTTGTGAATTTTTTACTCTCAGTAATTGTAAGGTAATAGTCTTCAGCTTTTGTGGCTCTAACATCAAAAAAATAGGTGCGTCTACCTGCTCTCAATACTTTTGAAAAAATTTCCTCTTTCTCCATCATATCCTTATTATTCATAGTTATTTTGAAATTATACGATTAACATTTGTAAACCAAAAATCTAAAAAAAAGAGATACTAACCAACAATTTTCACAGTTTCTTTTTTAATGAGCATATTTTACCCAATAAAATAGAAATAAATATTGATTTAATTAAAAGCTATTAATTTTTATTTTCAACATTTTCACTTAATTGTTTTAAGTAAAGATGTTTGTAGTAACCATCAACATTAATAAGTGTTTCGTGGGTGCCTTGTTGTACGATTTCGCCGTTATCTAAAACAATAATTTTGTCTGCATTTTTAGCTGAAGATACTCTATGGCTAACAATAATGGTTGTTTTTCCTTTGGATACTTTATCTAAATTTTTAAGTATTTTCTCTTCTGTTTCAGTATCAACTGCCGATAAACAATCATCAAAAAGTAATATTTTGGGCGATTTTATAATAGCTCTTGCTATAGAAACACGCTGCTTTTGTCCACCAGAAAGTGTAATACCTCGTTCACCTAAAACGGTGTCGTAACCTTTATTGAATTTAATGATGTTTTTGTGTACTTGGGCATTTTTTGCAGCTTCAATAATAGCATCATCAGTTGCGTTCTCTTTTCCAAACTTAATATTGTTTTTAATACTATCAGAAAACAAAAAAGCATCTTGTGGCACATAGCCAATATTATCGCGTAAATCGATAAGGTTATGTTCGTTTATTTTTGTATTGTTGACTAATATTTGACCTTTATCAATATCATAAAGCCTTCCAATTAAGTCTAAAATAGTAGATTTTCCCGAACCAGTTTTTCCTAAAATAGCAAGGGTTTGTCCTTTATTTATATCGAAACTCACGTTTTTTAGAGCTTGAATATTGGTGTCATCATAAGTAAATGATACATTTTTAAAAGCAATATCGCCAGTAATTTCTGTATGTTCGATGGTTGAATTAGTTATTTCTGGTTCAATCTTTAAAAACTCATTAATTCGTTTTTGCGACGCTTCGGCTTGTTGAATAATTGATGTTACCCAACCTACAGTAGCAACTGGCCATGTAAGCATGTTTACATAAATAATAAATTCGGCAATAGTACCTAAACTTTCAATTTCGCCATTAATATATTGCATGCCACCAATGTAAATAACCAACAAATTACTTACACCAATAAGTAAAATCATCATAGGGAAAAACCAAGCTTGTACTTTGGCTAAATTTAGTTGTTTTTCTTTGCTGGAAACCGCTAAGGCGTTAAAATTTTTTGAGGTAAGTGGTTCAATACCATAAGCTTTAATTACAGAAATACCACTAAACGATTCTTGAGTAAATGAGGATAATTTTGATAAATATTGTTGAACAACAGTACTACGAAGGTGAATTTCTTTACTTAGTTTGTAAATGACTACGGATAAAATAGGTAATGGTACAATGGTGTAAAGCGCTAGTTTTGGTGCTGTACTAAACATGTAAATTAATGCCATTACAAAAAGAGTAATCGTATTAATACTATACATAATTGCGGGTCCTACATACATACGAACGCGCCCCACATCTTCACTTATACGATTCATTAAATCGCCCGTTCTATTTTTTTTATAAAAGTTTAATGAGAGTTTTTGATATTGCGCATAAACCTCATTTTTTAAATCGAATTCAATATAGCGAGATACATTTATAATGGCTTGTCTCATAAAAAAAGTGAGTATACCTGCAATAATGGCTGCTCCAATAATATAAATGATTATTTGAGTAAGTTCAACTTCAATAGTAGAATCTCCAATAGCGGTACCTTTTTTATATTTTTCAACAATAACAAATATTTCTCTTATTAAGCGTGGTGTGAAAAGTAAAAATATTCTAGCTACAATAGTTATAAGAATACCGGCTAAAAGATGTCCTTTGTACTTTAAAAAGTATTTATTTAAATGTTGTAATTCTTTCATTAATAAAAGCGTAATTTACTTTTGATGAGGACTATTTGTAAGTGAACAAAGATAAAGGATTAAAATAATAAATGTATTTTACAGGCAGTTACTAAATGTTAAATATACCCTAAAAGTATATTGCACATAATAAAGTAAATAATATGAAGTAGTTTTTTAAAATAATATTATTTTTGCGCAACGAAAGCAAAAAAACTTTCGTCTTTTTTAAATTAAGTTCTTTGTAATTATGCTAAACAGAAGACATATTCGTGTAAAAGTAATGCAAACCTTGTATGCTTTTAAAGGAAGTGAAAGTGACGACCTTAGTAAAGATCAAAAATTTTTACTCTTTAGTATAGATAATATGTACAGCCTGTACCTCTTATTGATATCCTTATTTATTGAAGTTCAAAAAAGAGCCGAGGACGATTTACAAAAAAAACAGAAAAAACATTTAGCAACAAAAGAAGATATAAACCCGAACAGGAAGTTTGTAGAAAATAAACTGTTGCATGCACTTAAAGATAATTTAGAACTTAATAATCTACTAGAATTACATAAAATTACTAACTGGAATTTAGATGGTGAATATGTAGATATTATTTTTAAAGCGATAATTTCTAGCGATTTGTATAAAGCATATATGCAAACTAAAGTGTCTGGTTTTAAGGAAGATAAAGACTTTATAATTGATATTTTTAAAAATGTAGTAGCGCCAAACGAAAAGCTTTACGAATATATTGAAGATAAAAATTTAACTTGGTTAGATGATCTTCCAACGGTTAATACTACTATTTTAAAACTACTACGAAAAGTTAAGCAAACATCGCCAGACAACCATTTTACGCCCAAACTTTACAAAGATGCTGATGATAAGCAGTATGCCATCGATTTGTTTAAAAAAACGCTTTTAAATAAAACAGCAATTACTAAAGAAATTGATGAGAGAACTCAAAATTGGGACTCAGATCGTATCGCAAATATTGATTATGTACTATTGCAAATGGGTATATGTGAGTTAAAAAACTTTAGTTCAATTCCAGTAAAAGTCACTATTAATGAATACTTAGAAATAGCCAAAGAATACTCAACACCAAAAAGCAGTATTTTTATAAATGGGATATTAGATAAGTTGGTAAAAGAATACGAGGCAGAGGGCACATTAAAAAAAATAGGTCGCGGATTATTGTAGATCTTTTATCTAACTAAACTCATCTTGACTTTTTGTTTTTAACCGAATCCCGATAATTATCGGGAGAGATAAAATTTGTTTAGATGAAACTATTTTTGAAAGTCATAGCATCGCTACGGATAAAAAAATAGCTGAAATATGAGCGAATTTTTGACATTTTTTAGGAAATAGAAAAAGTCAAGATGGGTTCACTAACAAATATTTTAAAATAGAATAAATAATTCCTATTTTTGTCACACAAATAATAAACAGTTCAAAAATGAAAAAAGTTGTATTAGGATTAAGTGCATTATGCTTAATAGCATTTACTTCATGTAAGGAAAATGTAGCAAAAAAAATAGAGGAAAGTAATATAGCAGCAGCAGCTGAAAGAGATGCTACTGCATCTAAATTCCCAGTAATTGAATTTGATAAAAAAGAACACGATTTTGGTGAAATTGAAAAAAACACACCAGTTGAAACATCTTTTACATATACAAATACTGGCGATGCACCTTTAGTAATTACAGATATTAAGAGTACATGTGGTTGTACAGTGCCACAAGATTGGAGTAGAGAGCCTTTAGCTCCTGGTAGTTCTGGAAAGTTTACTGTAAAATTTAATGGTAGTGGTGCTAATAAAGTAACAAAATCTATTAATATTACTGCAAATACAGAAAAAGGAACAGAAAGTGTGAAAATCACAGCTTTTGTAAAAGCAGATCCAATGGCTGTACAAACTGCAATTAAACAACCAGTACAATAAATATAAAATAATGGGAGAAGGATTAGGTCAAATTTTACCGTTCATATTAATGTTTGTAGTAGTCTATTTTTTTATGATAGCGCCACAAATGAAACGTGCTAAAAAAGAAAAAAAATTTAACGCTGAGTTAAAAAAAGGTGCTCGGGTAATTACAAAAAGTGGCTTGCACGGCAAAGTTTTAGAGCTTAATGATAAAGATGGAAGTTGTATTATTGAAACGATGTCTGGTAAAGTTAAGTTTGAACGTTCATCAATTTCTATGGAATTGAGTAGTAAACTTAATGCGCCAGTAAAATAACTAATTGTTCAAATAATTATCAAATAAAAAACCACCATGTGAAAACATGGTGGTTTTTTTGTAGTTTTTTATATTGACTAAGCTTTGGTAGCCATAACCTTTATGGTTAATTCAATATCATCATTAATAAATTTATCACCTAAATTATCAAAAATAGATTTTGAACCGTATTCTACATTCCATTTTGTTCTGTCTATAGTAAAAGTTTCGCTAGTTAATGTCATGGCATCACCTTCATGAGTAACAGAAACAGGAAACGTTACGTTATTTTTTGCTTCCTTAAGAGTTAAGTTGCCAGACAACATCATTTTTCCTTCAACGTCTTGTAAACCTGTAATTTCAAATGCTGCACTTGGGTATTTTTCAACATCAAAAAAATCAGCACTAGTTAAATGTCCAACAAGTTTTCCATTTCCTTTTTCTTCAGCAGGAATATCTAAAACTGTAATAGTAGACATATCTATTTTGAAAGAACCACCAGAAATTTTGCCATCTTCAATATTGAAAGTACCGTTTTCAATACCAATCATTCCGTTGTGCGAGCCTGTAGGCTTAAAACCTGTCCATGCAATAGACGATGAGTCTAAATTAACTGTGTATTTCACAGCTTCTGCAGTAACTTCTGTTACTTCTTCAGCTTCTGTGGTTGTAGCTTCTTTAGCTTTGTCTTTACATCCTATAATTGAAAAAGATAAGACCGAAATAAATAAAATTGAGAATAAATTGTTTTTCATTATTAAATTAATTTTTAGTTTGAGTCGCAAAACTACATATTTTGTTTGATAATATAAAATAAAAGCTAAACAAAAAATTATATAAATATTTTAATGACATTATGGCATTTTAATAATAATGGCAGTACTTTTGCCAACTTATTTAGTAGTGTAAAAATTAGAATTTACAATGGGTAAAAAAGAGAATAAAGATATAGAAAAAGAACAAGTTGAAGCTTCACAAACTCAAACTGCTGAGGTTGAAGAACAGGTAATTGAAGAGCAAACACTTGAAGAGAAGTTACAAGCCGAATTAAAACAAGAAAAAGAAAAGTTTTTACGATTATTTGCTGAGTTTGAAAATTATAAAAAGAGAACCTCGCGAGAGCGTATCGAATTATTTTCTACAGCAAGTGAGGATGTTATGAAAACGTTGTTACCAGTTCTTGATGATTTTGAGCGCGCTTTAACACATATTGAAGAAGACAAAGAGGCAGAAGAATTAAGAAAAGGTGTGCTTTTAATTTATCAAAAACTAATAAATACCTTAGAACAAAAAGGGCTTAAACCAATTAAAGTTGAAAAAGGAGAGGCTTTTAATGCCGATAACCATGAGGCCATTACACAAATTCCTGCACCTACCGATGATTTAAAGGGAAAAATTATTGATATAGTAGAGAAAGGGTATAAGTTAGGAGATAAAATAATTCGTTTTCCTAAAGTAGTAATAGGGCAATAAAATAATTAAATAGAAATAAATAATAATTTAAAAAAAGTCCTTCCCTTTGGGAAGGGTTGGGATGGGAATGGCAAAGAGAGATTATTACGAAGTATTAGGGATTAGTAAAAGTGCAACTGCAGCTGAAATAAAAAAGGGGTATCGTAAAAAGGCTATTGAATTTCATCCAGATAAAAACCCAGATAATAAAACTGCTGAAGCGAAGTTTAAAGAAGCGGCTGAAGCTTATGAAGTTTTAAGTGATGCCGACAAAAAAGCACGTTACGACCAATTCGGGCATCAAGCCTTTGAAAATGGCGGTGGCGGTTTTGGCGGCGGCGGCATGAATATGGATGACATATTCAGTCAGTTTGGAGATATTTTTGGTGGTGGTGGTTTTAGCGGCGGCTTCTCAGGTTTTGGTGGCGGCGGTGGCCAGCGTCGTGTAAAAGGTAGTAACTTACGTATTCGCGTAAAATTAACGCTAGAAGAAATTGCTAATGGCGTAGAAAAGAAAATAAAAGTAAAGCGTAAAGTTCAAGCACCTGGAACAACATATAAAACCTGTTCTACTTGTAATGGTACCGGTCAAGTTACTCGTATTGCGAACACTATATTAGGTAGAATGCAAACTTCTGCACCTTGTAATGTATGTGGAGGAGCTGGTCAAACTATTGATAAAAAACCTGCTGATGCTGATGCTCAAGGGTTAAAAGTAGCGGAAGAAACCGTATCTATAAAAATACCGGCTGGTGTTGTAGATGGTATGCAACTTAAAGTTTCTGGTAAAGGAAACGAAGCACCTGGACATGGTATTTCTGGCGATTTATTGGTAGCTAT
Organism: Flavobacteriaceae bacterium; assembly: GCA_049791475.1. Taxonomy (GTDB): domain Bacteria; phylum Bacteroidota; class Bacteroidia; order Flavobacteriales; family Flavobacteriaceae; genus CAXBID01. The sequence continues at coordinate 7,321 of JBAQZZ010000026.1, forward strand.
TGAAGAAGCAGAGCATGATACACTGCAACGTGAAGGCGATAATTTGCATTATGATTTATACATAAGCCTGCCAGATGCGGTTTTAGGAACCTCTAAAGAAATTGATACCGTTACAGGTAAAGTACGCATTAAAGTTGAAGCGGGCGTTCAGTCTGGTAAAATTTTGCGCTTACGCGGAAAAGGAATACCGAGTATTAATGGTTACGGAAAAGGAGACCTTTTAGTACACGTTAATGTTTGGACACCTAAAACGTTGAACAAACAACAAAAAGATTTTTTTGAATTGATGAAAGATGATGAACATTTTGATCCAAAACCAGAAAGTTCTGATAAATCTTTTTTTGAAAAAGTTAAAGATATGTTCTCATAGTTAAAAATAACTTAATGTTTTTTTAAAATCCGTTTGATAACGGATTTTTTTATTTGTGCAAAAAACTTATCTAATAGTTTTGCTATTAATATGAAAAAAAAAACTATATTTGAAGTATCACTAATTAATTTTAGTGGTAATTTTTCTTTTTCATAGCAATTTTTTTCCCATCCTTAATTTTTTTAAGGGTGGGTTTTGTTTTTTTAGTGAAACTCAATTTTCAGAAGACTTTAGGTCGCACTGAAAATTGTAAGTTGAACTAATCCCGAATTTATTTCGGGATTTTTTTTAATTAACAAATTTCTTATCGTTTAAATCATAATTATTCCTAAAAGCGTCAAACTTCTTATACAACATTTAATATATTTACAAATAAAAAATCAATTAAATTACATCAATGAGTAACCTACTAGAAGTTAATGAAGTTTCTAAAAATTTTGGAGATTTTAAAGCCCTAAATAAGGTGTCAGTATCGGTTCCTAAAGGCAGTATTTTTGGTTTGTTAGGTCCTAATGGCGCTGGAAAAACAACCTTAATTCGGGTAATAAATCAAATTACTATGCCCGATTCTGGTTCTGTTTATTTAGATGGAGAACCACTTAGCAATCTGCATATAAAAGACATTGGTTATTTACCTGAAGAGCGCGGATTATACAAATCTATGAAGGTTGGTGAACAAGCGTTATACCTAGCCCAACTTAAAGGTTTGAGTAAAGCTGAAGCTAAAACGCGATTAAAATATTGGTTTGAACGTTTAGAAATAGGCGACTGGTGGAATAAGAAAATACAAGAGCTTTCAAAAGGAATGGCTCAAAAAATACAGTTTGTGGTTACCGTGTTACACCAACCAAAATTATTGATTTTTGATGAACCGTTTTCAGGTTTCGACCCTATTAATGCCAATCTAATTAAAGATGAAATTTTAAGATTACGAGATGAAGGTGCTACCGTTATATTCTCAACACACCGTATGGAATCTGTAGAAGAATTGTGTGATGATATTGCTTTAATTCATCAATCAAACAAAATTCTTGATGGAAAATTAGTAGATGTAAAACGCCAATACAAAACAAATACTTATGAAGTGGGTATTAGAGCACATGATAAAATGATGCTGAGACAAGAATTAGCATCAAAGTTTGATACCTCTGCAGCTAATTTTAAAACTTTAGAAGATGAATTAAAGCTGAATATTAAATTATCTAATGGTAAAACACCAAATGATTTATTACAGTATTTAACAACAAAAGGCGACGTATCACATTTTGTAGAATTGATACCAAGTGTTAACGATATTTTTATTCAAACAGTAAAGAATAATTAGCTTTATGAACCATTTACCACTTATTATTAAACGCGAATATTTAACTAAGGTTAAAAACAAGTCGTTTATTGTTATGACTTTTTTAAGTCCTATGATTTTTATTGCATTAATCGCTGTTGTTTCCTATTTATCGCAAGTAAATAAAGATAAGGTAAGAGTAATTTCTGTTTTAGATGAATCTGAACTCGTATCGGGTATTTTTGAAAATACAGAAAATACAACCTATAATCTTCTTGATAATATGACGCTTGAAGAGGCTAAAATAGTATCAAAAGAAACTAGTAGTTATGGTTTGTTATACATAGAAAAACTAGACAATATTGAGGAAGTTTCAAATAAAATAAGTTTTTATTCCGAAGAATCGCCTTCATTATCAGTGATTTCAGGTTTAGAAAGTAAAATTCAAAATGAGCTAACCAATCAGAATAGAATTAAAAAAGGTATTGATGTTGAAATTTTAAAAGATTCAAGAGTAACGGTAGATATTATTCAGGAAAGTTTTGAAGGTGAGAAAACATCAAAAATTGATAGTGTTGTAAAATTAATATTTGGTGGTGCAGCAGGCTATTTGCTATTTATGTTTATTATTATTTATGGTAATATGATTATGCGAAGTGTTATTGAAGAAAAAACCAGTCGTATTATTGAGGTTATCATTTCATCTGTAAAACCTGTTCAGCTTATGCTGGGTAAAATAATAGGAACCTCTTTAGCTGGTATTACACAATTTGTAATCTGGCTTATTTTAGGAGGTATTTTAATGACGGTGGTGTCATTAATTTTTGGAATTGATATGGCCCAAATGCAAACGCCACAGCAAGAAGTCATGCAACAGGCTATGGAAAACCCAGAGTTAAATATGAAAGTTCAAAACATTATGACTTCATTTTACAATTTGCCAATTACTAATTTAATTATTGCATTTATACTGTTTTTTATAGGTGGTTACCTTTTATATAGTTCATTTTACGCCGCTATTGGTGCAGCAGTAGATAATGAAACCGATACACAACAGTTTATGCTTCCTATTATAATGCCTCTTATTTTGGCTGTTTATGTGGGTATATTTACGGTAATTGAAGATCCTCACGGCATGGTTTCAACTATATTTTCCTTTATCCCATTAACATCTCCAGTAGTTATGTTAATGCGTATTCCATTTGGTGTACCTTTATGGCAGCAATTAGTTTCATTACTTTTATTAGTTGGGTCATTTATGTTTACAGTTTGGTTTGCCGCTAAAATTTACAGAGTCGGAATTCTAATGTATGGTAAAAAACCAAGCTATAAAGAATTGATAAAATGGATTAAATATTAGTATGCAAGAGCAAGTAAAAGATAAAATAGAAAAGGAAGTAGAAAAAATTGAAGAAGTAATTTCTGGAAGTTCTCTATGGGAAAAACTTGTAGATTTTCTAGAATTTAAAATATTAGATTTTACTTATGGAGCTGCTGAAGATGCTAATAATATTGTTTTAAAAGTAAAATATATTTTACTAGTTCTTGCCGTTATATTAGTAACTACTTATCTCCTACGATGGGTTAGGAAATTGGTTACTAGAAGAATGCCAGACCAGGACAAGGTAAAATTTAATACTGTTTTCTCTTTTGCAAGATGGATAATTTACATTATTGTGATGCTTATTGTTTTCGATTCAATAGGTATAAACGTTACTGCTATTTTCGCTGCATCAGCTGCATTATTAATAGGTATTGGTTTAGCACTTCAAACACTATTTCAAGATATAATCTCTGGTATATTTATTCTTGTAGATCGATCTGTTCAGGTTGGAGATATTATTGAATTGGAGGGTAAAGTAGGTCGTGTAGAAGAAATTAAACTAAGAACCACTAGAGCTGCCACAGCAGATAATCGAGTATTAATTATTCCAAACCATTTGTACCTTACCAATAGTTTATATAATTGGACCCAAAACGGGAATACAACCCGAGAAAGTGTTGATGTTGGCGTAGCTTATGGAAGCGATGTGCAATTAGTAAAAAAATTATTACTTGAAGCTACTAATGATAATAGTGATGTTTTAGATTTTCCTGAACCTAGAGTTTTATTCACAGATTTTGGTGAAAGTTCATTAGATTTTAGAATAGTTTTCACAGTTAGTGATAGTTTTAATGCACGTTTTCCTAAAAGTGATATTCGTTTCGAAATAGACAGATTGTTTAGAGAAAATAATATTAGTATTCCATTTCCACAAAGAGATATACATATTATTCAAAAACCTAATCAAAACATTCAATTTAAAAATAACACAAATTATAACACAGACGAAAAATAATTCTGGGATTAAAATCAGGAAGACTAATAAATGCAGATTGTTTTTATTGTCTTGTCTATTTTTAACTACTCAATTTGTTATGGCTCAATTAACAGATTTGGCGCGATTAGAATATTCGTTTATCCCAAAAAGCAATTCAGAAGATCAATACACCAGGTTACGAGCACTTTTTAATTATCCTGTTGAGGTTAAAAATGATGCTTACTTTATAATAGGAGCAGAGTACAATCGTATTTTTCTGAATTTAGAAGATGATTATCCATTTGATACCTCTACTTTAAACAAAATTCATGTTATAGATTTAAATATTGGCTACACATTTAAATGGAATGAAAAATGGAGGTTTGGAATGAAGTTTAATCCTAGAATAGCTTCAACACTATCAAAATCATTAACTTCAGAAGATTATTTTATAAATGGTGGCATGTTTTTTATTAACGATAGAATGAAAGAGGAAAATTTAAAAAGACCTTACCGTTTAATTTTAGGTTTAACCTATAATGCCACCACGGGTTTACCTTTTCCGTTACCTTTTGTAAGTTATTATAGGGAAATAAATGAAACTTGGAGTTTTAATGCAGGAGTACCAAAATCTAACATCAAATATGCCATTAATGATAAAAATAACATTCAAGCCTTTGTTGGTTTAGATGGTTATTTGGCACATTTACAAGAACCTTCTATTATTAATGGAGAAAATATAGAACAAATTTCATTATCTGTATTAGTAGGTGGTTTGGGTTACGAATACTTATTTACAAAACATTTGGTATGGTATTTATATACAGGTTATACATTCAGGTTAAATAACGTATTACGTAACGAAAATAGAGATGAAGTTTTTAAATTAGACGATGTAAATGCATTTTATTTAAGAACAGGACTTAAATTTAAAATATAGATATGGCAAAAATATTAGTAATAGAAGACGAAGCGGCTATTAGGCGCGTACTTGTTAAAATCCTTTCAGAAGAAAACGACAAATACCAAGTTGAAGAAGCTGAAGATGGTTTAATAGGAATAGAAAAAATTAAAAATGACGATTACGATTTAATACTTTGTGATATTAAAATGCCAAAAATGGATGGTGTTGAAGTATTAGAAGCCGTAAAAAAAATAAAACCAGAAATACCTATTGTCATGATTTCGGGTCATGGCGATTTAGATACCGCAGTAAATACCATGCGCTTAGGGGCTTTTGATTACATATCGAAACCACCAGATTTAAACAGACTTTTAAATACGGTACGCAATGCTTTAGATAGAAAAGAATTGGTTGTAGAAAACAAAATTCTGAAGAAAAAAGTAAGTAAGAAATACGAAATGATTGGAGATAGCGATGCTATTTCTCAAATTAAAGATATAATAGATAAAGTAGCACCAACCGATGCTCGTGTATTAATTACAGGGCCAAACGGAACAGGAAAAGAACTTGTGGCACATTGGTTACATGAAAAAAGCGAACGCGCAAAAGGGCCAATGATTGAGGTAAACTGTGCAGCCATACCTAGCGAATTAATAGAGAGCGAATTATTTGGCCATGTAAAAGGTGCGTTTACAAGTGCCGCAAAAGATAGAGCAGGTAAATTTGAAGCGGCAAATGGTGGTACCATTTTTTTAGATGAAATTGGCGATATGAGCTTATCGGCGCAGGCAAAAGTACTTCGTGCTTTACAAGAAAGTAGAATACAACGTGTTGGTAGCGATAGAGATATAAAAGTAGATGTGCGTGTTGTTACAGCTACAAATAAAAATTTGAAAACTGAAATTGAGGAAGGACGTTTTCGTGAAGATTTATATCATAGACTTGCCGTTATTTTAATAAAAGTTCCGGCTTTAAATGAAAGACGGGAAGATATTCCTTTATTAGTAAATCATTTTTCAGAAAAAATAGCAAATGAACAGGGTACAGCCTTAAAGGTGTTTTCAGATAAAGCAATCAAATTACTTCAAGAATACGATTGGACAGGTAATATTAGAGAATTACGTAATGTTATTGAGCGTCTTATAATTTTAGGAGGAAAAGAAGTAAGTGAAACAGATGTAAAGCTGTTTGCTAGTAAATAATAAAAAGAGGCTGTCCGGAAAGTCTTCAGTATTGTCAGTTTGAGTGCAGTCGAAAACATTAATAATTTGATTTTCAAAGCATTTCGACTGCGCTCAATGTGACAAAATAGTTCATTTCAGACTTTTTAGACAGCCTCTTTTACTAATATGTTTTGAAACAATTAATTAGCACAAACCTCAAGTTGCGACAAATAATTTGAGGCGAGACTTTTGAGGCTATTACTAAAATAGCTTTTTATATTTTCAATACTTTCTGATGATAAATCTTCAGAACTTTCATTAAGCTTTAAAGGTTCATGATTACAATCACAAACTTTTAAAGTTTCATTATAAGTTTTAACGTTAGCTGTAACCACGTTTTCATAAGAGAGAATGAGTTCTTTCTTTTTAAGTGTTAATTCCTTTTCTTTTTGTTCTGCTAATTGCGTTTTAAGTTCCTGCTCTTTAAGTCTTAAAGCTTCTTGCTGTTGTTTTAATTTATGTTGTTCGTTTTGTATTTCAGAAATTTCACTAGTTTCAGCGCTCACAGCATTAGCATTATAAACTCCTGCGGAACATTTATCAATTTCTATCATACTTTCTTTAGTAACGTCTCTTCCGCGTTTCACATAAAAGCGGCCATCTTCAAAAGTTTCGGCATCTTCAACTTTAGTTAGGAGTTCAATGGCTTTCTCAGCGAGCTTAAATGCAGTGTCGCAATCACAAGATTTTAAAGGTTTTTTAGAAAGCTCGAACGATTCAACTGATCGGTTTGCGTAGTACTTTAAATGACTGATGTTGTTAGAATCATAAGCATCTTTAACATGTGAATAAGCACTACCTAAATAGTAATTGGCTTCATCATAATTAGTTTGACCTTTGGAAGTTAAAGACGCAAGTAAAAAGAAAAATAAGTAATAATTTTTCATGAGATTTGGGGTTAATTGGTTAAATAGGTTAGGCTAAAGTATTAAAAACAATATAATTAACTGTGCCGTTCATCGAAAAAATGGATTTACTATATTTATAAAATATTATAATTAATACAGATAAACTTAAAATATGAAAAATATTCAAACAGATAAATATAAAGTAACCTCAAAAATAGCTTTAAAAAATGTGGAGACTAAAGTCGTTATTGAAGATGCGAAAAAGGAGTTAAAAGCGATTAGAAAAAATTTGGGCGATTTACAAAATACTATGTATGCGCATAATAAGTATGCGGTTTTAATTTGTTTGCAAGGGATGGATACTTCTGGAAAAGATAGTTTAATACGCGAGGTGTTCAAGGAGTTTAATGTTCGTGGTGTGGAATCGCATAGTTTTAAAGTACCTACCGAGTTAGAATTGAGTCATGATTATTTATGGCGCCATTATATTGTGCTGCCAGAACGTGGTAAATTTGGTATTTTTAATAGAACACACTATGAAAATGTATTAGTAACGCGCGTGCATCCTGGATATATTATGGCAGAAAATATTCCCACAGTAAATTCAGTTGATGATATTGATGATGCGTTTTGGGATAAGCGTTTTGAGCAAATAAATAATTTTGAAAAGCATATTGCCGAGAGCGGAACGATCATTTTTAAATTCTTTTTGAACCTATCAAAAGATGAACAAAAAAATAGATTATTACGGCGTTTAAACAAACAAGAAAAAAACTGGAAATTTTCTCCAGGCGATTTAAAAGAACGTAAACTTTGGGATAATTATCAAGACTGTTATGAAGATGCCATGAATAGAACGTCAAAACCACATGCGCCTTGGTACACCATTCCAGCCGATGATAAAGATTCAGCACGCTATTTAGTTGCCAAAATAATTTATGATGCACTTTCTGAATATAAAGATATTGAAGAACCTGAGCTAGATGACGCTATAAAAGAAAACTTAGAAATGTATAAGAACCAATTAAGCAAGGAATAATTTGAATTTTGAATGAAGTTTTTTAGTAGAAAAGACTTATTGTTTACATCAATTATAACTTTAATATGTTTGCTTTTAGTTATGATTATGGCTTTCATACTTTTTAATTCTCAAGTTGGTGCAACTCAATTATTTTCATTAACAATCATTTCTCTGGTTGTTCTACTAATACTTTGGATTTTTTTTGATACGAAATATGAACTCATAAAAAACCATTTAAAATATAAAAGTGGCCCAATTAGAGGTGAAATAGAGATTCATAGAATTCGAAAAATTATAAAAGGGAAAACACTTTGGGTTGGTTTAAAACCGGCAACAGCCAAAAACGGATTGATTATAAAGTATAATAAATATGATGAGATTTACATTAGCCCAAAAACCAACGATGTATTCATTGCTGAAATCCTAGAATTGAATTCTGAAATAGAAATAGAGTAGTTAGCTTACATATTTAATTCATAACTTATTATTAACAGAATTTTATAATCAGTAAACACATACAATTACTCATAAATACTATCTTTAACTAAAAAATACTATGAGAATTATAAAACCATCATTTCTTTTATTTGCATTGTTATTTTCATTTTATGCAAGTTCTCAAACCGATGAAGCCATTATTAAAAACATTTATTCGCAATCTTTAACAAATGGTAAAAGTTATGAATGGTTAAATTATTTATCCAACCAAATTGGTGGACGATTATCTGGATCTTTAAATGCAGAAAAGGCAGTTGCTTACACTAAAGAAGAACTTGATAAATTAGGTTTAGATAAGGTTTGGTTGCAACCCGTTATGGTTCCAAAATGGGTTCGTGGCAGTAAAGAATATGCCTTTATTGAAACAGAAAAAGGGCAAACTACAACAGTAAATATTTGTGCTTTAGGCGGTTCGGTACAAACTCCAGCGTTAGGTTTAAAAGCAAATGTAGTTGAAGTTAAAAGTTTTGAAGCGTTAGAAAAGCTAGGAAAAGAAAATATTGAAGGTAAAATAGTGTTTTATAACCGCCCGATGCAAGCCGATTTAATCTTAACTTTTGAAGCTTATGGGGGTTGTGTAAATCAGCGATATAGTGGTGCCGTTGAAGCTGCAAAGTATGGCGCAGTTGGTGTTATTGTGCGTTCTATGAATTTACGAATGGACGATTTACCGCATACAGGAAGTATGACTTATGAAGATTTGCCAAATGATAAACGCATTCCATCAGCAGCTATAAGCACAAACGACGCACAGTTGTTAAGTACCATGTTGCAACTAGATAATTCAATTAAATTTTTCTTCCAACAAAGCTGCAAACAGTTAAAAGATGTACAATCGTATAATGTTATAGGCGAAATTACTGGAAGTGAATTTCCTAATGAATATATGATAGTTGGCGGGCATTTAGATTCTTGGGATTTAGGTGATGGTTCTCACGATGATGGTGCAGGCGTAGTCCAATCTATGGATGTATTAAGATTATTAAAGGAATCTGGAATTAAGCCAAAACGCAGCATTAGAGTCGTACTATTTATGAATGAAGAAAACGGGTTACGCGGTGGAAATAAATACGCTGAAGTTGCTAAACAAAAAAACGAAAACCATGTGTTTGCTTTAGAAAGTGATTCAGGAGGTTTTACACCTCGTGGTTTTAGTTTTGATTGTAACGATGCTAGTTTTGAGCAGGTATTAAGTTGGCAACCGCTATTTAAACCGTATTTAATTCATTATTTTGAAAAGGGTGGAAGTGGTGCCGATGTTGGTCCGTTAAAAACCGAGTCTAATGTTTTAGCAGGTTTACGTCCAGATTCGCAACGCTATTTTGATCATCATCATGCTAGTAATGATACTTTTGATGCTGTAAACAAACGCGAATTAGAATTGGGAGCTGCTACTATGACTGCCTTAGTGTATTTATTTGATAAGTATGGTGTAAACCCTATCCCAAAAAAAGCTAAACTTAAAAAGTAAATTAATGAAAAAAGGACTTTATATTTTCTCAATATTTTTAGTAACCATAATGAACGCACAAGAAATAAATAAAGAAGATTTGCCATATTACCAAATCCCTGATTACCCAGAAACGTATACGGCAGGTACTGTTGCAGCAAGAATGGTTGATGGTTTAGGTTTTAGATATTATTGGGCTACCGAAAGCCTAAGACCTGAAGATTTAAATTACAAACCAAGTGAATCTGGACGCGCCACTAGCGAAACTATCGAACATATTTACGGATTATCTAAATTTATACGAAATAGTGTTTTACAGGATAATAAAGATGAAAATAAAGCAGAATTGAGTTTTGAAGACCAAAGAAAACAAACCTTAATGAATTTTAAAATAGTTTCAGATGTTTTAAGAAATACTAACGAGCCATTTAAATTGGAAAACACAGAAGTACCGTTTTGGAATATTATTAATGGCCCAATTGCAGATGCTTTATGGCATTGCGGACAAGTGGTTTTACTGCGCCGCTCTTCAGGAAACCCTTTTAATTCTAAAGTAAGTGTGTTTAGTGGAAAGTTAAGGGAATAGTTAGTTTAAATTATTTTTTTCTTGCTCATCTTTTTTTTGTTTCCTTTTTCAATTTTATGTAACCAGTAACCAGTAACCAGTAACCAGTAACCAGTAACCAGCCTAACACCAAGTCTTGCAAACAAGATGATGGCAATAACCATAACAATATCAAACCCATTCATAGCAACAAGATAGATTTTTTTTTGTCAATCTTTAAACTGAGTTCGATTAATACATGACACATAATCTATTAATTATTAGTACATTATTTTGTTTTTCAGGTTGCGCATAGTCGAAACCTATAGGCTATATTGTTTTTAAAGACCTTTCGACTGCGCTCAAGGTGACATAGAATGAATCTTCAAGTAACTATCTTATTTTAAGTTAATTAATAATCGAACTCAGTCCATAGGTTTTAAGTTAAATTTATTTTAAAGTATTTGGGTATTTAGCCTTTATTGATAAGGTTTTTTCAGATGTTTCGGAAGATTTTTTTCATAACTAATTTCGTTTGTTTTAGAATTATTTTTTTAATTAATAAAAATTTTTACTCGGTTTTCAAAAACTCTGTAACTATGTTATAGGTTTCGGTTTCCATTTGTGTGGTCCAGCTGTCTATAAACCATCTTCCGTTTTCAAAATGTAGTTGAATACTATTTAAGCCTCTTATATTGGAGGCAGTTTCTGGGTTAGTTCTTACTTCATAAGCACTCCATACTTGAGCCATATTACCAAATTGACTCACTTTTCTTTTAAGCTCTTTTTCGTAAAAATTTTCTTTAGGCAATAATAATAAAGGAATGTATTCCGCTTCCAAACTATGTACATCTGCTTTTCCATTTTCGTCTAATCGTATTATTATCGCTTCATTTGAATGTAAATAGCTATCTCTTTCAAATTGCCAAGCTTGGGTTGCTGCACCCGAAATAACATCATAATAAGCATCTATAATGTTAGTTATAGATTTTGCATCTTTTCCATATTTTTCATCTAACTCTTGACTTTTTGCTGATAAACAGATGGCTAATGTCATTAAACTAAAAACTAATAATTTTATCTTCATATTGATTTTTTTTTATGGGTTATTAAATGTAGATGTAGTTTGGTTATTACTTATTTATTTCAGATTTGATAAGGCTTGCTACCTTTTTCATTTTATTACCTAGGTTTTCTCTACGGTCAATTACATTTGGATTAGTTTCAATACCAAGCATACGAATGAGTAGTTGTTTTAGCATTTTTTCATCATTAATTAATGCTTCTGACTGTTGGTTGGCAAGAGTTAAATTTTCATAGAGACTTTCTAGAATCTCTTTTTCTTCAATATTAGCTTTTTGGTTGTTGTTCCAGTTATTAATCTGTAAAGCAATGAGAATGCCTATAAACACAAGTACAATTTCGCCAATGGCGTATTTAATATATTTACCTGTTTTATTTTCCATAATAAGGTTTTGGCGGATTTTTCGGAAGAATTTAATCATAAATTTTTCCTTTTAAATATTTTAAGAAGTAAAAAAATTAAGCTTAATACTGCAATAACTATAGCCGTTACTATCATTTCTTTTATTGGTAAGTTTGATAGAAAATATAGGATAATTAAAACAGCTATAATAGGTACAGTCCATCCGCCAGGTATTTTAAAACCATCAGATATTTTTTCCTTAGAATAGCGTAATTTAATAACTGATAATGCGACACCTAAATATAGAATTAACATAGAACTGCTGGCAATAATGGCTAATTTTTCAAAACTGCCTGAAACAGCCAAAAGAAAACCAATAGTAGCATAAACTATAATAGCAATATATGGAGTTGCAAACGATTTGTGAATTTTTGATAATGCTTTTATGGGTATAACATTATCGCGAGACAATGCGTAAACTATTCTTGGGCTATTTAAAATAGTACCACTCATGTAGCCAAACATAGAAATTACAGCGCCAACAATTAAAAGCACATATCCAAAATTACCAAAAACTACTTTAGCGGTTTCGGCAAGTGGTGCTGCTTTAAAATTAGGTAAATCATTGCCTAAAACACCTTGTGAAACCGTTTGTATTAAAACATAAACAATAACTACAGTTGCTAAACTAACAAAAATAGCTTTAGGGATAGTGCGTTTTGGGTTTATCACTTCGCCACCAACTATAATACCTGTTTCACAACCTTGAAACGCAAAAAATAAGATTAATGATGTTTCACCAAGGGTTTTAATACTTGGCATACTTTCAAAATATAAATTACTTATTGAAACATCTTTAAAACCAATAATGATGAGTAGAAGTAGAGGAATGAGTTTTATTAAGGTATTGAATTTTACTAAGCCTATACCTTGTTTTAAGCCTATAACGTTAATATAAACCATGCCATAAAAAAGCACAAATAGAAACAATAATCTTGGTAACCCATCAGCAAAAATTGGGTAAGCAGAACCTATAACATTTACCAACGCATTTGATACCGCAGCATCAGCAAATAGATTACTTCCTATAGCAAAAAAACCGCCTACAAAACCAGCGTAATCGCCAAAAGCGGTTTCAATATAAGTGTAAGGACCGCCTGTATTTGTTACTTTACTTGCAGCTTCTGCAAAACAGAGCATAATCATAGTCATTAAAAAGCCACAAAACAAATATGCAATAATACTTGAGGCACCCATATAACTGGCAACTACCGCTGGTAATACAAAAATACCCGACCCAATAATGATGTTAATAATGTTTGCTGATAAGCCAAAAACACCAATTCGTCGTTTTAACTCTTCTTCTTTTTGAATCATAATTTATTTTATAAATAACTTAACCACCATTTGTCTTTATTGTTAGCCTTGTAAATCATGTATTTTTTGGAAGGGAAGTAGAGTAGTGCTATTACCCCAATCCAAACTAAATAAACGGTTAAAAGTGAGTATCCATAAGTTGCCAAAATACCACTAGCAAAAATATCTTTCGTTAAAATTAAAATAGTCCAATCGTCACCAAAACTAAAAAGGGCTAAAATAGCAAGAATATGAATCACGAAAATATGAAGGAAATAATAAAATAAAGGAACACGACCAAATACTAAAAAGAAGTCCGTAACTCTGTTCTTCACTTTTTCTATTCCAAATAAAAATAATAGAGCTGGACCAATAGTAATTAGCGTAAAATCTAACGAGGGTGGATATTTTGATATTTTAAAAAATGATAATATTGTTTTAGTTGTTGTATTTTGAATAGACCATGGTACTAAATCGCCATATATATTGATTCCCCTTAGAACAAAAAATAGTATAATCGCACCAAAACCTAGTTTAAGGAGCCATTTTTTTCTTATGTTGATATCGAAACCTTTTGTGTATAAAAACCCTAAACTATAACCTAAAAGTATTAAGCCTACCCAGGGTAAAACAGGATAATAAATACCGAGGTTTATATTATTATTTAAAGGAATAAGATTAGCTTGATGCAATATATACCATATGATAGATTTAAAACCTGATCCTTGCATCACAATCGAATCAAGTAAATTATGTCCAGCAACAATAATAATTCCAATTAGAATGATTGTTTTTCTTGATAAAAAAATACATAGTGAAAGAAAAACCATGCTCAAACCAATAGCCCATATAACCTGAAGCACTAATCGACTATAGGTAAAATCAAATCGCCATAATAAATTATTTACCACTATTTCTAAAAAAATTAACCATAATCCACGAGACATTAAAAACTTAAACAATTCGTGTTTTGTTTTTTTTGTACCATATAAATATGCTGATGTTCCAGCAAGAAATACAAAAACAGGGGCACAGTAATGGGTTATAAAGCGTGTAAAAAATAGAATAGGCGTTGTGGTATCTAAGTTAGTCGGATTATTAGCAAAGGCTCCATAATGGAAAAAATCTCGTACATGATCCAATGCCATAATAACCATAACTACTCCTCTCAAGATATCAATGGATTCTATTCTGTTTGATTTTACTTCAGACATATAAAATTTTTAATAATGAAAACTGAATTTAATACTGTTATTTTTTAAATGCAGGTTTTTTCAAATAACTTAAATATCTCCAAAGCCATTCTAGAGGACCATATTGAAAATATTTTAGCCAAATTGGGCTTATGATTATTTGGAATAGCCATATCGAAAATACAACATACAAAAGTTCATATCTTTGTAGTTTTCCAAACAATCCGAAACCAACTCCCGTAAATATAAACATAGCAAAAACAGAATGCATTATATAGTTTGTTAATGCCATTTTACCAACAGCAGCAAGGCTTTTCTTGAGCCAATTTAATATTGGTAATTTACATAGAATCATTATCAAAGCTACATGTCCCATGGCAACAGCCGTTTTCCCAATGTAATACGTTAGATATGATTTTGAAAGTCCAAGATATGAAAAGCCACTATCCATGATCAATTTGGTTTCGTAAAAATTAATCAGCAAGCCAATACCGTAACCTACCAATGCCATTAGGCCATAAAGCTTAAAAGATTTTTCTGCGGATAATATATTCAATTTAAAGAGTGCAATGCCTATAATCATCATGCTCAAAACATCCCAAACATCATATCTGTAGGGATCATTTTCATTATAGTGTCTGTTAATGGGAGCCAAAAAAACGACAAGATCAAAATAGCCTTTATGCATGTTGGTACTATATTCTTCGATTGCTTCGGGAGATTTTTCGTATTCTATTTTTGCCCATTTTTCACTAGCTTCTTTTAGTTCTTTCGTTAACTCTTTTCCTTCGGTTTTATATTGTTGTGCAATTGAAACTTGTTCTACAAATTTTAAATCATCAGTGTATCGGCTGTATTCCCATAATGTCCCAATTGAAATCAATAGCACTGAAATGAGTACTAATTTTTTCGGCGACATTTTTCTGAAAGAATAAACCAAAAAACCCATTAATGCATAGTTGTATAAAATCTCGCCCGTCCACAACAATAAATAGCCATGGATCAAACCGAAAACCAATAACCAAGTCAGTCGTCTGAAATAGATGTTTGCAGCTTCTATGCCTGCTCCTTTTTTTTCAAGTCGGTCCAAAAGTATAAACATACCAACGCCAAACAGTAATGAAAATAACGATCGCATCGTGCCTTCAAAAAACATGTTGGTGGCAATCCAAGTATAAAGATTCCATCCCGTGGCTCCACCTGAAACTGATGGATTATCATAAGCTCCTGCTAGTCCCATACCGTTAATGTTCATTAATAAAATACCGAGCAACACGATGCCTCGCATAATATCTAGTGATTGAATTCGGTCTGATGCTTTTAATGGTTTGAAGGGCATTTCTGGATTGGTCATAATAATTTGTATTGAAGTTAGTGGTTATGTTAAAATTGGAAATAAATAAATTGTTCGCCGTTACCTTGTGCAATAACAATTAAGAAAAACATAATAGCCCAAACAACGCCTAAAACCCAAGAAGGGGTTTTTAAAGAGACTTCTTTCATTGATGTATTCCGCATAATCCAATGGCATAAAAAGAGAATGCCTATAACAACAGATACTTTTATAATATCGAATGTTTGAAGAATTTTTTCACCACCAGTTTGCATATAAAACATCGATTTTATCATATTCCATGCGGTATTAAATTCTCGAGCCCTAAAAAACACCCAAGTTATATTGACACAGCTAAAGGTTATAAATGCTAAGAAAATACCATTCCAAGCGGTTATTTTAAATGGTAAGTATCGCCTTTGAAATCGTTCTAAAATAAGGTAAGTTCCGTGTAATCCTCCCCAAACTATAAAGGCCCAAGCGGCTCCATGCCATAAACCACCTAGTAACATGGTGAGCATTAAGGCAACATACATTCGTGTTATGCCATGTCGATTTCCACCCAACGGGATATATAAATAATCTTTTAACCAGCTAGAAAGCGTAATATGCCAACGTTTCCAAAAATCAGAAAACCCTAATGATGCATAAGGGTATCTAAAGTTGTCTGGTAGAATAATACCAAGCATTAAAGCAATACCAATGGCAGAGGTAGAATAGCCTGCAAAATCAAAGAAAATTTGTCCTGAAAAAGCTATTGTGCCTATCCAAGCATCAATGCCATGCAATAATTTATCAGAACCAAAAACAGTATCTGAAGCGTCTGATAGCAACGTATCGGCCATCACTACTTTTTGAAACAACCCTATGGTTAATAAAAATAAGCCCCAAATAAATTGATTAGCAGTTGCTTTCTTTTCTTCATAGAATTGCGTTATTAAATCTTGAGCTCTTACTATGGGTCCTGCAACTAATTGCGGAAAGAATGTTACATACAAAGCAAAATCTAAAAATGTTTTAGCAGGCTCTATCTTTTTCTTGTACATATCTATGGTATAAGACATGGTTTGAAATGTATAAAAAGAAATACCCATTGGTAATATAATGTCCATAGGTCTAGCTTGAAATTCGATACCAGCCATATTTACTAATGAAATAAAATTTTCCAGTAAAAAATCGCCGTATTTAAAGAAGGCTAAAAAACCAAGATTTACAAACATACTTAGCATGAGCCACATTTTTCGTTTGCTTTGATTTTCTTCGGTTGCGAGTTTTTTACCTGCGGTCCAATCTACCACAGTAGAAATCCAAAGTAAAATAACTAGTGGTGGATTCCATAGGCCATAAAAGACATAACTTGCTAAAAGAAGCATTCTTTTTTTACCTGTCCAATTAAATAGTTTTAAATAATAAAGTGCTAAAACTATGACTAGAAAAACGACGAAACTTAGTGAATTAAATAACATGATTAATTGGTTTTAGTTGGTTTGTGGTTAGTTAAATGGCCATCTTTAATAAGTTGGTTTACCATATCTTTTGTATATATTTTGGCATCATCAGTGTACATGTGTGACCAATCTGGTAGAGTATATTTAGACATAAACTTGTAATCTTCAAAATGATATGCTGGACAGTCAATCTTTTCTATAAATTTATCCCAAACCTGATCACGAGGAAGAAATCTTTTTGTTACCTTATTCCAAGGTTCTTCTGCTTTATGGCGTACAAAAATAATTTTTCCGCCACGAGCTTTGAATGCGTTAATGACCTTGAGGTAGTAATCAAATATTTTGGGAATATCATCTTTTATTGCACTATAATCTGGAATATTTGGAAGAAAACCATCCCACACATACTGAATTTTTTTTACAAAATCTGGATCCTCAATCATAATAGGTAACATCATTAGGTTTCTATCTTCATCATGATAACTGAAATTATAAAGCACGCGTTCTTCTTCAATTCTACCAGGTATAGAGATTCTGTTGATTAGTGATTTTAAATCTAAATCATTATAAAATTTTAGTTCAGAAGAGGTGAGCATAACTAAATTTCGTTGTAATGGTTTAGATAAGTAATAACCTAATTTTTGTGCATAAGTTTCTTCGTGATAATGTTTTATCCATTTTTTAGCCGGTTGCCACCATGCATTATCTGGGACATCAAACCAAAACAGTGGTGTAATACCAATAATAATAGTTCCATTAAATGATGTATTATGTACAATATCATCTAGAAAAGGTCCTGGCGGTTTACCATCAGTTGTTAGATTAATTGGTTTTATGCCTTGTACCTCTTCCCAAATGTGTGTGTTAAAATTAAAGCCAGATCTGGATGAGCCAATAATAACAACATCTTTACTGGTGGCCGTTTCAACTTTTGCTCTATGTTCGGCCCATAAATACCTATCATCTTCTAAAGCAGCTTTATAAAGTTCGGGTTTAGTTCGCCAATAAAACTCCCACATAACAAGCCCCGTTACACTTAAAAGCACCCCAATTAATAATGTTTTTTTTAACTTCATGGATTTTTTTTTAAATTATTTAAAGTGCCATCAGCTTTCATGATTTTAATGAGTTCTGTGGTAAAAAATCGCGCATCTTTAGCCGATAGATGAGACCATTCTGGGAGTTCTAAGTTTTTGAACTGGTTATAATCTTCAAAGTGGTAACTATGGGCTTTAGTTTTTTCAACTAATTCATCCCAAAATTGTTCTCTGGGCATGCCCACATTTTCTCCTGCTCTAAAACCTCCTGTAGATGGGCATCTTAATAAAATTAGGTTTCCGCCTCTGTCGATAAACTTTTTAGCATCTTTAATAAAAAAGTTAGTTGTTGATTCTTTATCTGGCGGTGGTGACGTTTTTCCAAAAAAGCCCCAAACTCTTTTTATTGTATTTGCATAAGCTGTATCATTTACTGTCCTTTCAGTCATTTTAGTATTTCTATCTATTGCTGTGTCATTAAATTCATAAAAAGGAGGCATTCCTTCAGGCATTCTATTTCCAATTTTGATATTGTTTAATAAGGATTTTAAATCAATATTATTCGACCATATTTCCTCAGTAGTAGAAATTAAAGCTAAATTTTGTTGTAGAGGAATTGATAGTGCGTGATTAAAGCGTTGGGCATAGGTTCTTTTGTAATAATGTTCCACTTTAGATTGCGCTCTTTCCCAAGGATCTGCTTTTGGATATGTTGTGGAAAAAAATAAAGGAGGTGTTACACCTACTATTATAGTGCCATTAAAATTGGTGTTATTCACAAGATCACTAAATATTGGTAATGGGGTGGCACCTGCTGCTGCTAATTGAATTGGACGTATGCCTGTTTCTTGTTCCCATTCGTTTAACTGAATATCAAATAATACTCGTGATGATCCCGTAAGGATTACATCTTTATCTGTAGCCCTATCTACTTTTGCACGTTGAACCGCCCAAAGATCTTTGTTGTCGTCTAAATTTGGCGTTTTACCTTGCGAACGCCAATATGATTCCCAAAAGATTAACCCGATAATACTTATTATTAGGGCGATGAGAAGTGATTGTTTTAATTGCATAATGGTTGGTTTTTGGTTGGTTAATTTTTAAACTCTATAATGGCATCCAAGTCACTAAAATAGATTGAATGATAAAAAACACAATAAATGGAATGACCAAATAACCCATTACATCTCGCGCTTGAATTTTAATTCCACTTCCCATAATTGGAAAAACGAGTAACAAGTAAAATGGCTGTAATAAATTGCTTAAACTTTCACCATAGGCGACTGATAAAGAGGCTCTCGATATCATAGCTGTGACTTCGTTGGCTGGAAATCCTGTACCAATCTCTTTGACAGCATTTATGATACTTGGACCAACCACAGCAAATTCGCCACCAGCTGATGGTATGGCAAAATTAGCGATGGCTCCTGTGAGGTAAGCAAAGAAAGGGTACGTCTCAATGGTTGCAATAGACGACATCACTTCTGCCAGTTTTTCTCCCAAACCTGTGTAGATCATGATACCCATAATCCCAGCATAAAAAGGATATTGATACAATATACCAGAGATGTTATTACTTGAGCGTTTCATGGCGATTACATAGCGCATGGGTGTTTTGTGCAAGAGCATTCCGATAATAAGAAACAGGAATATCATGATATTGAAATTTAATTGGAAGCCATTGGTGTAAAAATGGTAGATAATATAGGTCAAACCCATCAGCACAATGCATATTTGAAGGACTGTGCCATTGTTCAATCTATCGGAAACGGTTTTGAACGATAAGTTTAGACTTAAGGCTTCCTCCTTAATGGAAAGTTCATTTTTCTCCGTTTTATCTTCCAACATATCATCCAATTGTTGGATGTTTTTTGATTTCGGAATGAGCAAAAGAATCATGATAGGTGCAAAAATGACATAGAATGCCATCATAGAAATATTTAATAATGAACCTAGTGTAAAGGAGGTCGGAATGATTTCAGACAAAATGCCTGCTTCAATCAAATAGTTCTTTTCAGTTCCAAGCAACAGCGGAATGGAACTAGAAAGCCCAGTAACCCAACTGCCACTGGCAAAGTAAACGCATGCAATTAAAAAAGGATAGTTAACACCTTTGACGCGTAATGCCAATTCTCTTGCCAAAACACAAGTAATGACTATCCATCCAAAACTTACTAAACTTAATAAGACGCCAATTAGTACAACAAAAAAATAAACCTGACGAGGTGTTTTTATGAAATGGGTTAGTTTGTCAATACCTTTATTCACAATGGGCGAAAGTGCAATAGCAAATCCAGTGATGATAATTAATACGATTTGCATCCCAAATTCTAACAAAGACCAAAAACCATCATACCATGCTTGAATAACCTTTAACGGAGTAGTGTGCATCCATGCAAATGCAATCAATGCTGTGATTAACGTGAGAAGCATTGCAAAAACGAATGCGTTTGGCATGTATTTTTGAAATAGTATGGTACATTTTTCGCCAAGTTTAGTTAGCATAATGGTTGGTTTTTGGTTGGTTAATTTTAAAATAGAATTCTTATGTTTTATACATTGAATTAATATCTGAGTTATTAATGGAGAAATACAGGTTTTTAGTTCTACATTGTCAACGTAAGTCCACCATCTACCGTAAGTGTCGAGCCACTTATATAACTCGATTCATCTGAACATAGAAAAAGAATGGCTTTTGCCATTTCCTCTGGAAGACCTGCACGTTGTAGGTGAACTTTTGGTAAAATTCCTTTATCGTATAAATCGTCTCCATAAAGGTCTCTAATTCTGTTATGCATTGGTGTAACCGTAATTCCAGGACATAAGAGATTAACTCTGATGCCTTGTGGTGCTAATTCGGCAGAAACGCTAGTTGTTAAGCCAACCAGACCATGTTTTGATGTAACATAAGCTGATCCAGCTGGAAAACCAAGAAATGAATTCACTGAACCTACATTGACAATTGCACCAGAATGACCACCTTTTATCATGGCTTTTGCTTGGTATTTCATACATAAAAAAACACCTTTAAGATTGATGTTCATGACTTTGTCCCAAGTTTCTTCCGATAATTCGGTAATAGGTGCAAGTTCACCTTCTATACCTGCATTATTTACGGCATAATCTATACGACCAAATGTCTTTATTGTATGTGCGACCATTTGTTCGACATCTTTGGTTTTAGAAACATCTGTTTGTATGGCAGATGCTTTGCCTCCTTTTGCTTCAATAGTAGCCACTAAACTATCAAGTTCTTCTTTTCGGCGTGCTGCGACTACAACATGTGCACCTTTTGCTGCAAATGCTTCGGCTGTTGCTTTTCCGATACCGCTACTTGCTCCAGTAATTAATGCGACTTTGTTTTTCATTGTGTTCATCATAATTTATTTAATGGATTAGTATATTTATTCTGTTGGAGGCGTTGCTGGCAAGTCGCTATTCCACATATTGGTAAACATTTTCCATTTGCCATCTTCCTTTTTCCAAACATTTAAGTATTTTCCTTTATCGACGATTGAATCTGTACCAAAACTCATGTAATAAGTGCCTTCGTCTATCATGTAGTATTCATTCCCATAGGTCGCTGTACTTTCCTCACGAGCTTCTTTAATATCATAATTTACCCATTGTAAATTCATGGCTTCAATGACTGCTCTATCTGTTATCACTTCAGAATTGGGTGCAAAAACTTTGGCGTCTTTTGTGTACATGCTATTTAAAATGGCAGTGTCCCGGGTTATATGGGCTTTCATAAAGGCGTCGTTATTTTTTTGAATGATTTTTTTTATGGCAGATAAATCAAAATCCTCAGTTAGTTCTTTATTGGTTTCTTTGTTACTTGTAGTATTGTTGCAGCCAATTGTCAGAAATCCAGAAACTGTGATTGCCAAAAACATTTTAGATATTTGTTTCATGAGTTTATATTTATTGTTTTTTATCCCGATAGCTATCGGGAGTCACATGTAACATCCATTTAATTATTTTACTTGAGAATCATCCCGATAGCTATCGGGATTAGTTATGGATGTTTCATAACATTGTTGTTTTATGGTTTAGACTTATTAAATATTGTGTTAAGTCATGCTAATCTTTTGGATAAAGTAAAATGCTGATATTAAACGAATGAACAGCTAAATTCAACAGTTCCAACCGCATCAATAAAGTTAGAAACGTTAAAAACCCTAAACGTCTACTTGCATAGACACCGTTATCGGTTCTAATACAGTATGCTTGTCTTTTAATGCTTTAAGAGAAGGATCATTTAGAATAGCTCCAAACTTATCCATATCGGTAACTTCAATTATCATCACCACCGAATTTGGATTGTCAGTATCCTGAAATGTTTTAAGGTTCGATATGGCCGATGCAAATACATCAAGTCTGTCTTGATGGCCTTTAAGCCAAGTGTCAATATTGCCTACTTTGTGTCTGGTTACGATTGTTTGTTTCATGATTTCTATATTTATTTTTTAATGCCTACTCTGGTCGGTTTTCGGCTTCTCCGGTTTTTATTTGTTTTATTTCTATAAAAATTGATTATTAGCACTACCAAAGTAGACTAAAACCAAGCCATTTTTTTTACATGGTATTGTACATCATTATTCTTGTTTCATTTTCAGTATCATTTCTTTTCCATACTCATTTTTCGGATTCAAAGCTATTGATTTTTCATACATTTCAATTGACTCTTCTTTTCTATTTGCGTTCATTAACCCTTCACCATAACTATCATATACATTCCAATTATCTGGAAAAAGTATTGTATTTAACTTAAAAACTTCCAACGCCTTTTCTAATTCTTCGTTGTCCATTAGTTCGTATCCCAAATTATTCAAATCACTTACTGAAGTATTCTTTTTCCTTGGTTCGGGGACATCTCGGAAAATTCGCCATGTACCACCATCATTTTTCCATACTAACAAAACATTAAATCCACTAGTTACTTCCCCATCAATTTTATAAAACTCTACGTAAGCGTCCTCTACAATAATATTATCATCGCCCCACAAGTTTCTGATACTTAATCGTAACGATTTATTCTGTCTAATCAAACTTCCGGCCGACCGAATAACTGCATCTCTCCCGATAAGGTTTGGAGGTATTTTAGTGTCAACGGTGTACAGGTTCCCAGCAGCAATGGAATCTCCAGCTATCAAGGCGTTATCAAATTCCTTACTTCGTTTTTCAATGATTACTGTGGCTTTAGCCACATCAAATTGAGCTTTACTCTCATTTTTAATTGAATCAACTTCTGATTTTTGAGCGTAGATTTTACAAGAAAAATTAGAAATTATTAATACGGTAAAAATTATTTTTATTAGTTTCATATGTTTTTGTTTAGATGAGTTTAAATTGATTACTTGTTCCCAACTCACTAAATGGCTACCTC
Organism: Flavobacteriaceae bacterium; assembly: GCA_049791475.1. Classification (GTDB taxonomy): domain Bacteria; phylum Bacteroidota; class Bacteroidia; order Flavobacteriales; family Flavobacteriaceae; genus CAXBID01. The sequence goes on from JBAQZZ010000026.1 coordinate 30,943, forward strand.
GCATTTAGCCCAAAATCCTGCTCAACCGATTTGTACCAATCTTCGTCGTTGGTAGCATTCCAGTCCACCCATGCTTCATCGGTCATTGAAGCTCTCCAAGCTATAAATGGTTCAGCATCGGGACCAACGGGATGTCTTAATTTCCAGCCATTGCTTTCTGCAACTTCCAAAATCTTATCGGCAACTAGTGTTGGAGGTGTAGGTGTTTTTAGTGAGGCTGAAAAAAGTCCAGCTAAACGTTTTGAATGTGGATAAATTGACTCCTCATCAACAGCAATATCGCTTGCCATTTGGGTGTTGATAATGCCTGGTTCTATAATAGCCACCTTAATATTAAATGGTTTTACTTCTTGTGCTAAAGCTTCACTAATGGCTTCAAGGGCATGTTTACTTGCTGCGTAACCACCTAAAGGACTGTTGGAAATATGACCAGCAACAGATGCTACATTAATGATACAGCCATTTTTATTTTTGCGCATTTGAGTGAGCAATGCTTTGGTACATCGGAGAACCCCAAAATAATTGGTGTTCATAATGGCTTGGAAATCGTCTATCGACATTTCTTCAATAGAGCCATGGTGTTCAATCCCAGCATTGTTAACAAGTACATCTACCGAACCCTGTTTTTGTAGGATGTCATCCAGACATTGCTTTACTGATGCATCAGAATCTACATCCATTTTGGAAATATTAATGTCCAAGGATTCAGATTTAATTTTTTGTTTAAAATCTGAAGCCATTGCTGGATTTCGCATGGTTGCAAATACTTTATAACCGACGCGTCCAAATGCCAATGCTGTTTCAAGGCCTATGCCTTTACTTGTTCCTGTGATGAGTGCTGTTTTCATAATTTATTGATTTTATTATTCGTTATGTTTTTAATTATAAATCCTGAGTACATGACAAAAA
>JBAQZZ010000027.1:0-12700 GCA_049791475.1 Flavobacteriaceae bacterium
GTACGGGGTAATTGAATCACTTTTTCCGCAAGAATTTAAGACTATGATTGCGATACTGCCTATAAAAATATTTCTGATTGTGTTCATTTTCTTTATGCTGTTTTAATTGTAAAAGGCCGTAAGTATGCCTTTGGCATGTAGCTGGTTTGCTATAGCTCTTCGCTGATCGAAAAAAGACTCCTGCAATTTAAAATGGGCTTTTTCCAAATCGGTCAACGCATCCAGTACGTCATTTATGGAAGCCAGATTATTTTTGAATTGCTTATCGACCATATTATAGGTGGCACTGGCCAGATCGATTTCTTTTTGGACTATTTTGATATTTTGAAGGGAGGACTCATAGGTAAGTTGTGCCTCGATGATGCTTAATGCGATCATTTCCTCGGCTTCTTCTATTTGTTCCCTATATTTCTGGCTCTCAATTGTGGATTTTTTACTTTTTAAGTGGGACTGGAAACCATCAAACACATTCCATTTAATGCCAGCCCCAATAAACCATTTTGGGTCCAACAAGGAGAGGTCATCTTCTATAAATTCATAATGTCCCTTTAAGGCAAGCTTGGGTATAAAATTGCTTTTTTCCATTTTGGATTTATAAAGTGACGCTTTTTCCGCTTCCTCCAATGCTCTGATTTCATTACGTTTTTCAGTGTTCGATATCAAAGCCGTTGAAAGAGACTGCAATTGCGGATGGAGTAGGGTTAAATTCTCCCTGTTTTCACCGGTCAGTTGGTGCAGCACTTCTATCAATACCGTTTTATTATGGTTAAATTCCAATGCCTTTGAAGCTAATTGTTGCTGTGCCAATTCAATTTTTTTGCGACTAATTGGCGTTGCCAAACCATTTTCAATAGCTTTTTTTACGTAGAATTCTTGTTCGTTCAAGTAATTTTCAGAAGTGGTTAGTACGCGTTTAGAGGCATATACCAGCGCCAGTTTATCATAGGTCTCTATGATTTTTAAAGCAATTTTATCCTTTTCGGCATTTCCTACATAATTCAACGAAGCCTCTTTATGTTTACTCGCTCGGATAGCATTGGTAACTTCAAGGCCGCTAAAGAGCACCCAGTCTAAATCTACGGATGATTTCAAGATATTCTGGTCTTGTAGATTAGCAACCTTTGTTAAAGGTATATTTCCTGGAAATGGATCGTTAAATGGAATACCAACGGCTTCTTTGATGAGCAGTTTCTGTGTTGCAATCAATAGATTTTGGGTGTCATCGTCAAAAGTGATGTCGTCATTCAATCGGGTGAAACTCCCATTGAAAGTCACTTTGGGAAGCAAAACGGCCTTGGCCAAACTTTGATCGACTTTTGCCTGTTCGGTATCAAGATCATGAACGTTGATACGATGACTTTTATCCAACCCTTTACTTATAAGTTCCTTTAGAATTGGATCCAGCTGTTGCGCCATGGACATGGACGGAACCAGCCATATAAGGGCGATGAAAAGGATTCCAAATCTTGATATATTTATTTGCATTTCAAATGATTATAGTATTTAAATGCAAATGTAAGAACAATAAAATGCTTTTTTTTGATTTAAATCAAAAAGTGATTCTTACGTGCAATTTAAAAATCATTTCTTCTAATACGACTCAGGGTTTCCTGTGTCATTCCAAGGTAAGAAGCGACATAGCCTAAGGGAACACGATGGGAAATATCCGGGAATTCAGAGATCATATAATCATAGCGTTCCCTGGCAGTCTGGAACTGGATGACATTTACTTTCTGGATTATATCTGCAAGCACTTCAAGGGTTAATAAACGGGTGAGCTTTTAAATTTAATAGATACTTTTAATTCTTTAATTTAAAAAAATAGATTGATAATATTTAAACACATTTCAAATAGGGTCTACTATCTTAAATTGAAAGTAAATAAATACAAATTTAATTTAATCTGTTTTTTGCGTGCAAATTGCGTGCAAATTAAAAAAGCTTCAAAAGATAAAATCTTCTAAAGCCATATTATAACTGTGGAGAAGATCGGATTCGAACCGACGACCTCTTGACTGCCAGTCAAGCGCTCTAGCCAACTGAGCTACATCCCCAAGTTTTATTTCAATCCTCGTAAAACTAATACAGGAATGGTGCTGGAAAAATCCTTTTTTAAAATAACATTCTTTTCCCATTTTTTTGTAAAAAACCCACGCTTACGTCTCACCACACAAAGCATATCGGGTTTATGAGATTCAAAATGCCTTAAAACACCCTGAAATGTAGTTGCATTTTCTGTTTTTGTTATCGTATTAACCATTTTTTTTAGTTTTTCTTTAACATCAAAATCGTCTTCATTATAATAAGGTGTTTTCACCAATAATAGGTTTACGGTAGCATTAAATTTCTTCTTAATATCTATTAATGGATTTAAGGCTTTCTCCTTTTTCACTATAGCAGATTTCATTGCTAATAAAATATTATTTATCGCGCTAAATTTATAGCCTTCAGGAACAATAAGTGCAGGAACATCCATCTGTTTTATAATTTTTCCTGAAGTTTTTCCTAAGTACACTTCATCTTTAACAGAGTTTGTTCTAGGTTCAATTAAAACCAAATCAACATTAGCCGCTTTACAGGCTAACTCTAAAGTGTCTATTAAACTTCCCTTTAAAGTTTTTACAATAATTTCAACGTTTTTCTTATCTACTTTTGATACCAATTCGTTTAAAAAAGATAAACTTTCACGTTCAATTATTTTATCCACTTTAATCATAGTGCCTGCTTTTGTGTACACATTATACACTTGTACCACAAAAAGTTTTGCGCCAAAAGCTTCAGCAAAATCGACGGCGTATTGTAAATGACTTAATGCATTCTTTGATGATCCAACGGGAACTAAAATATTCTTCATATCTATAAAGTTTGATAACTAAATTTACGATAAATTTGGTGTAAAAGTAAAACATTTAAATGATACGTAAGGCAACTCTTAAAGATATTGACAAACTGTTTGAAATAACAAAGGCTTGCGCGCTAAGTATGATTCAGAAAAAAATTTATCAATGGAATGAATTTTACCCCAATAAAAATGCGTTTTTAAAAGATTTAGAACGGAATGAATTATATGTTTTAGAGTTAAATAATGCGCTAATTGGTTGTGTTTGCATTTCTACTTTTATGGATGACGAATACAAAGCAATTTCTTGGCTTAGTGAAACTAAAAATAATATTTATATTCATCGTTTAGCAATCCATCCTAACCATCAAGGAAAAGGATATGCACAAAAGCTTATGACTTTTGCTGAAGATTTTGCCAAAAAGAATAAGGTCCTATCTCTAAGATTAGATACTTTTTCACAAAATGAGAGAAACGTAAAATTTTATGAGAATCGTGGTTACAAACGTCTCGGAAATATTTACTTTCCCAAACAAAGTGACTATCCTTTTTATTGTTACGAACTCGTTTTATGAACACTAGTATTAGTTTAAAACATATTAATAAATTAGCAATTCCTGCTTTAATCTCTGGAATATCTGAACCTATTTTATCCATTACAGACACCGCTATTGTTGGTAATATTGATATAAATGCCACCGAGTCATTAGCAGCAGTAGGTATTGTAGGGGCTTTTATTTCAATGCTTATTTGGGTATTGGGGCAAACACGAAGCGCCATTTCATCAATAGTGTCACAATATGTTGGCGCAAACCAATTAAATAAAATTAAAAACTTACCCGCACAAGCTATTTTTATTATTACATCCTTAAGTGTTTTAATAATTATAGCAACCTATCCTTTTGCGTCGAGTATTTTTAAACTATACAATGCATCAGGTTTAATTTTAGATTATAGCGTAGATTATTATAAAATTCGAGTTTTCGGTTTTCCTTTTACCTTGTTTACCATTGGTGTTTTTGGTGCTTTTCGAGGCTTACAAAACACCTATTACCCCATGATTATTGCTATTATTGGAGCTTCTGTAAATATTATATTAGATTATATTCTTGTGTTTGGAATTGAAAACTACATTCCAGCTATGAATATAAAAGGTGCAGCATACGCAAGTTTAATAGCACAATGTTTAATGGCTATTTTGTCGGCATTTTATTTGCTTAAAAAAACATCTATTCCTTTAAAAATCAACTTTCCTTTTAACAAAGAAATTAATCGGTTCATAATCATGATTCTTAACCTTTTTGTTAGAACATTAGCACTAAATGTTACGCTATATTTTGCTACACGTTTTGCTACAGGATATGGCGCAGCGTACATTGCCGCTTATACCATAGCTATAAATTTATGGTTTTTTGGCGCCTTTTTTATTGATGGTTATGCCAGTGCTGGTAATATATTATCCGGGAAATTATTTGGCGGAAAAGCATATCATTTGCTCCTTAAATTGAGTAATAAACTGATTATTTATGGGTTAACTATTGGTGTTTTTCTGGCTGTAATAGGTGCTATTTTCTATTATCCTCTAGGGCGACTTTTCTCAAAAGACCCAGAAGTATTAGCCTTGTTTTATGATTCTTTCTGGATTATACTAATCATGCAACCATTATGTGCATTAGCTTTTATTTTTGACGGGATGTTTAAAGGTTTAGGTAAAATGAAGTTTCTAAGAAACGTATTATTATTTTCAACAAGTTTAGTATTTATTCCTATCTTATTTTGGTTAGATAGTTTAGGTTATAAATTATACGGTATTTTTATTGCGCTCACTTTCTGGATTATAGCAAGAGGTATTCCATTAATTATAAAATTTAGAAAAATATTTATGCCACTAGCACAAAACAATTAACTTTGTAACATTGAAATCATTTAAACTTTTTGGATTGAAGCGAAAATTAGTCGTTTTGTGAACAGTTGAAGGCTTTTTTGAGTTGCATAGCATCGCTACGGAATGAAAAATAGACAAAAAGTGGATGCAAAAGAGCCATTTTTTAGCCAATTAAAAAAGTTTAAATGAGTTCATTAAGCAGAAATAACAAATATGATACTTTTATTTGCTTTTATTCAACAACTAGACATTGAAGAAAAAATTAATAATGCTCCCGATAAAGGCTATGAAATAGGTGTTTTTATTGGTTCTATGCTGCCATTTGTTATTCTTGTTTTATTAGCTTATTTAATTTATAGATATAACAAAAACCGAATTAATAAAAAATAGTATGGATATCATGTCTTTTTTAAGTGGAAACGGCTTGTTTCTGGTTTTAGCCTTAGTATTAATTATCGTTTACGTTGTAAATAGAAGAAAAAGAAGATAATGAGCAATCACATTCGTATCACAAAGCAATTCACTTTCGAAACCGGTCACGCCCTTTATGGCTACGATGGTAAGTGTAAAAATGTACATGGTCACAGTTACAAACTCTCTGTAACAGTAATTGGAACACCTATTACAGATAATACCAATGTGAAATTTGGAATGGTAATTGACTTCAGCGATTTAAAAAAAATTGTGAAAGAAGAAATTGTAAACGTATTCGACCACGCTACCGTTTTCAATAAAAATACACCACATGTTGAGCTAGCAAAAGAACTTAAAGATCGTGGCCACAATGTATTATTAGTAGATTACCAACCAACAAGCGAAATGATGGTTATCGATTTTTCTAAGAAAATAAAAAAACGTTTACCGTCTCATATTTCTTTACATTCCTTAAAACTTCAAGAAACCGATACCTCATTTGCCCAATGGTTTCAATATGATAATATTTAGGGCGTTACCCATCCCGATAGCTATCGGGAGGGTCGGGCTTTCACAAGTCGCTCTCTTCGAGGAGCTCCAACAATTGCTCAATCCCTAACGCACATTTTTGCAAAGTACATTATACATTCAAAAATTCGTGATAATTGGTGAAATTCGTGTCAAAAAACTATATTTACAACATGCAAATTCCAAAAGGGAAAAAAATATATTTCGCCTCAGATAATCACCTCGGAGCTCCAACCATGGAAGCATCAAAACCACGCGAGAAAAAATTCGTAGCCTGGTTAGACGACATAAAACATGATGCCGCGGTCATCTTTTTGTTAGGTGATTTATTCGACTTTTGGTTTGAGTATAAAACCGTGGTACCAAAAGGCTTTACCAGAACTTTGGGTAAACTTGCAGAAATTTCAGATTCTGGAATTCCTATTCATTATTTTGTTGGTAATCATGATTTATGGATGAATGGCTATTTTGAAGAAGAACTAAATATTCCTGTTTACCACCAGCCCAAAGAATTTACTTTTAACAACAAAACTTTTTTTATCGGGCATGGCGATGGTTTAGGCCCGCATGATAAAGGTTATAAACGCATGAAAAAAGTGTTTATTAGTCCGTTTTTTAAATGGATTTTTAAATGGGGACATCCCGATATTGGTATGCGAATCGCACAATATTTATCGGTAAAAAATAAATTGATTTCTGGCGATGATGATGCCACTTTTTTAGGTGAAGAAAACGAATGGTTAGCACAATATTCCAAAGAAAAACTAAAAGAAAAACACCGCGATTATTTTGTGTTTGGTCACAGACATTTGCCTTTAAATATAGACTTAAACGAGAACTCAAAATACATCAATCTTGGTGATTGGATAACCTATTACACCTATGGTGTTTTTGATGGTGAAAGTTTAGTTTTGAAAGAATACTAATCTTCATTTTCATGAGCTTCCATATCAGCTCTTAAATCTAAATCTCTAAGTACTGGGTTTTTAATACCAATAGCAAAAACGGTTATTAAAGTCATGGTACCTCCAAAAACAACCGCAGCAACAGGTCCAATTAATTTGGCAGCTAAACCACTTTCAAAAGCACCTAATTCGTTAGAAGATCCAACAAACATTGAGTTAACCGAAGATACACGTCCGCGCATATTATCTGGGGTTTTTAATTGTAAAATCGTCTGACGGATAATCATAGAAATACCATCGGCAGCTCCACTAATAAATAACATTAAAACACTTACCCAAAAAATGTTTGATAAGCCAAAACCAATAATACTAACACCAAATATTGATACTGCAATAAGTAACTTTCTACCCGTATTTTTACTTATTGGAATGTACGTTGTAATAAACATAGTGATAATACTTCCTAAAGAAATTGAGGCATTTAAAATACCAAAACCTTGGCTTCCTACTTCTAAAATATCTTGTGCAAAAATGGCTAGAATAGCAACAGTGCCTCCAAATAAAACCGCAATCATATCAAGTGTTAAAGCTCCTAAAATAGCTTTGTTTTGAAAAACAAAACGCACACCTACTTTTAAACTTTCTTTTACGGGTTCGCCTATTTTTTTATTCAAAATTGGTTTCTTTTTTATCAAGAAAACTAAAAAAAATGAGATAACAACCAAGATAAAAACGACACACAACGTATTAGCAACACCTATCCAACTAATTAAAAAACCCCCAAAAAGAGCGCCTAAAACTGCTGCGGTTTTCCAGGTACTTGTACTCCAAGTTGCAGCGTTTGGATATATTTTTTTAGGCACAATTAAAGCGACTAAAGAAAAAATTATAGGCCCGAAAAATGAACGAAGAAACCCTCCAAAAAACACCAATGCATAAATAGAATATAGAACAGCATTAGTTGACCAATTGCCAACTATAGCATCAGATGTTAATAAATAAAGCCCTAAACTAATTAACGAAAATGCTGCAATACAAAGCGCGAAAAGATTTCGTTTTTCTTTTTGATCAACTATATGGCCAGCAAATAAAGCCATTGTAAAAGCAGGAATAATTTCCATTAGTCCAATAATTCCAAGAGAAAGTGGGTCTTTTGTTATACTATAAACTTGCCACTCAATAACAATAAATTGCATGGACCACCCAAAAACTAAAAACAAACGCAACAACAAAAAAATATTGAATTCCTTTATACGTAACGCAGCATATGGGTCATTTTTTGCCATCTTAATTAAAATTATTGTTCTTGATTCTTAGTAAATAAGTCTAAATAATCACTAAAAGCATAAAGTCGATCTCGTTGAGCTCCTGTAATTTCATTTATAATTTTTAACCTTTCCAAATCTCTTAATAATTTATAAGCAGATGCTGGTGACTTATCTATGACTTCTCCAACGGTAATTGCATTAATTATTGGTTTAGTATATAAATAATCAATAATCAATTTTGCATCGGTACCTCTGCCTTTTAACATTTTAATTTTTTCATCAAGCACTTTTTGAAGTTGTAAGATTCCATCAAATGTTTTTACTCCTTTTTGAGCAGTTTCAATAATTCCTATTAAAAAAAACTTAAGCCATTGTGATAAATCGTTATGTGTTCTTACACGCATTAAGTTGTCGTAATATAACATTCTATTTCTTTCGAAAAAATCAGACAAATACAATATGGGTTGTTTTAAAATACCTTTATTAACTAAATATAATGTGATTAATAATCTCCCAACTCTTCCATTACCATCTAAAAAAGGGTGAATAGTTTCAAACTGATAATGAATTATTGCTATTTTTAGTAAATCAGGTAATTGATTTAAATCATCATTGGCAAACTTTTCGATATCAGACATTAAGTCATTAATTGAATTATGATTTGGAGGAATAAAAACAGCATCATTAATAGATGCGCCTCCTATCCAGTTTTGACTTGTTCTATATGCTCCTGGTAATTTATGTTCGCCACGAACACTTTGTAATAATATTTTATGAGTTTGTTTAATAAGTCTTGAAGAAAAAGGTAGTGTATGTAACATTTTCACAGCTTCGTTCATCGCTGCTATATAATTTTGAACTTCTTCCCAATCATCTCTTTTCTCATAGGCAACATCTTCTTTTCTTAAAAAAGCATCTTCCATATTAGTTTGGGTTCCTTCTATTTTAGAAGATTGTGTTGCTTCTTTTGCTATATGCATACTAACATACAAATCCAAATTCACATACTCTGAATACATGTCCAACCTCCCCAAATGCCTATCTGCCTTACTTAGCAAAGCAAATATTTTCATATCCGTGATTTGCCAATTTTTGTTAATTGTATTAGGCTGAAAACTTTTGTAAAACCCTTGATTTACGTTTTCTCCTGATTGAAAATTATTCATGGAAAGTTAAAATAATAATTAGCGTTATTTTACAAAAATACTAAATAATTAAAATAAAGCTTGTTCTTATTTTAGTTTTTTTGAAAAACCTATAATAAAGATTTCTTAATTTTAGATTTATGGTTAATTATCCTTTTATATCTCTTAATTTAAGTTGCAAACTAACTTGCCCTTGCCATTCATTTTCGTCAATAGAATAAACGGCTTTAAATGGTTTTCCACCCGAAATAACATCAAGTTTATCACCCATTCCAAACCCAATACACACTAAACTATTCGATTTTGATTGCTTAACCGTAAGCCTTAAATGTGTTTTATCTTCGCCAACACATTTACCATAACCAGTGTCCTTCAAGTTTTCTGTCATAAAAACCGGTGTCATATTTCCCGGGCCAAATGGCGCAAACTGATTGATAATACGCATGAGTTTATCATCTACTTGATTAAGATCTATTTCCATATCCACTCTAATTTCTGGAAAGCGTAATTTTGGATCAATTGTTTTACAAACTTCATCTTCAAAAGCTTGCTTAAAAGCTTCGTAATTTTCTTCTGCAAGTGTTAAACCGGCGGCATATTTATGGCCTCCAAATTGTTCTATATGTTCACTACAAGCCTCCAAAGCATTGTAAACATCAAATCCAGAAACAGAACGTGCCGATGCTGCCAACTTATTGCCGCTTTTGGTAAAAACTAAAGTGGGTCTGTAATAGGTTTCTGTTAATCGTGATGCCACAATACCTATAACACCTTTATGCCAATCGTCCTTGTAAACCACGGTGGTGAAGCATTCCTGTTCTTTTTGTTTTTCAATTAATTGAAGTGCTTCTTCTGTAATTCGTTTATCGGTATGGCGCCTATCGGTATTAAAAGTTTCAATTTCAGCAGCAAGTTTTTGGGCAAAATCCGGATTCGTTTCTGTTAAAAGTGTTACGGCATAATTGCCGTGTTTCATGCGTCCGGCGGCATTTATTCTGGGAGCGATGACAAAAACAACATCAATAATAGTTAACTCGGTTTTCTTTATTTGAGAAATAAGTGCTGCAATCCCAACACGCGGATTTTGATTAATAACTTGAAGTCCAAAATAGGCTAAAACTCTATTTTCTCCAGTAATGGGAACAATATCTGCACCAATAGCTGTGGCTACTAAATCTAAATATTCAACTAAATGGTCGACCGTTTTTCCTTCTTTCGAGGCTAACGCTTGAATAAGTTTAAACCCAACGCCGCAACCGCAAAGTTCTTTATACGGATACTCACAATCGTCTCGTTTAGGATCTAAAACTGCGATTGCTTTAGGAATATGTTCTCCTGGTCTGTGATGATCGCAAATAATAAAATCGATTCCTTTTTCATTAGCGTACGCAACTTTATCAAGGGCTTTAATACCACAATCTAAAGCTATTATAAGTGTATATTCGTTGTCGTAGGCAAAATCGATTCCTTGATATGAAATACCATACCCTTCCTCATACCTGTCGGGAATATAAGTAGCAATGTGTTCTGTTCTTGTTTTTAAATAGGATGCCGTTAATGCCACCGATGTTGTGCCATCAACATCATAATCGCCATAAATCAAGATGTTTTCATTATTTGCGATGGCTTTTTCAATTCGAGCAACTGCTTTATCCATATCTTTCATTAAGAATGGATCATGTAAATGGTCTAAACTTGGTCTGAAAAAACGTTTAGCAGCTTCATAAGTTTCAATACCACGTTGTAATAATAAAATTGCAACAGTAGCATCTACTTGAAGTGCTTTTTGCAAAGCTTCAACTTTTTTAGTTGGTGGTTTTGGTTTTAAAGTCCAGCGCATAATCCCCTTTAATTCCCCAAAGGGGAAAACTAATTCTATTTTTTATGAAAATGTGTTTCTATGCTTACCTCAGCAAACTGACGAAACATTTCCATAACGCCACAATATTTTTCTACAGATAAATCTACTGCTTTTTGAAGTTTACTTTCGTTCAAATCTTTACCTGAAAAATGAAAATGCATCGCTACTTTATCATAATATTTTGGGTGTTCCTCGGTTAAGTTTGCTTCAATTTCAATTTTAAAATCATCAATATCTAACTTCATTTTTTTAATTAGTGATGCTACATCTAACCCCGAACAGCCTGCTAAACCAGATAGCATTAATGCTTTAGGGCGATAGCCTTCACTCTTTCCGCCATTTTCTTCACCTGCATCTATAAATAAGTTATGGCCCGATGGGTTTGTACTTTCAAATTTCATGTCGCCCAACCAAGTTGTTGTAATATGATTTGTCATTTTTTCTGAATTATTTTTTGTTTCTTGTGATAAAATTATTTTATTAAATAGGACACAAGTAGCATCCTTAATATATTTAGTTCTTTTTAAACTAAACCCATTGATGTTTCTTGTACTTTCAAAAATACCATTTAAAAAACAAATTATGCCTTTAGTAACACCATTATCTGCCGACCACGATTTAGAAACCAAAGAACTCGCAGAATTCTTTAATGAAACCTTAGGCTTTTGCCCAAACTCGGTTTTAACGATGCAGCGTCGCCCTGCCATTAGTAAAGCTTTTATTAATTTGAATAAAGCGGTTATGGCCAATGAAGGTAGAGTGACTTCAGCGTTAAAACGCATGATTGCTTGGGTATCTAGTAACTCGACGGGTTGTAGATATTGTCAAGCACATGCCATTCGTGCTGCAGAACGTTATGGTGCTGAGCAGGAACAACTAGATAATATTTGGGAATACCGAACGCATCCCGCTTTTAGTGAAGCTGAACGTGCTGCTTTAGATTTCTCGTTACAAGCTTCACAAGTACCAAATGGTGTTGATGAAACTATAAAAAAACGTTTATACGAATATTGGAATGAAGGCGAAATTGTAGAAATGTTAGGCGTTATTTCTTTATTTGGTTATTTAAATAGATGGAATGATAGCATGGGAACCTCTATTGAAGGTGGTGCAGTTGAAAGTGGTAACCAATATTTAGGAAAACATGGCTGGGAAAAGGGGAAGCATGTTTAATCCTTTTGGATTATTAGATTTTTAGAGCGCTTTGCTTTTAGATAGATTAGATTGAAATCTTTCCAGAAATGGTGAGGTTTTTTTATTTAGACTAAATATAAACAAGAAATTGTAGATTTACACTGTGAGTAAGTTTCATGTCTTAAACCATTTAAAAATGACTGATTTACTTTAGCTTGAAATATAAGAAATCATGGAAGTTTATTTAAGTTATATAGCATTTGCAGTGGTGCTCAATTCATTAAAGGTTGGGAAAATATTGCAAATATTCTTTTTAAGAATTCTATATCCAAAAGCAGGAATCAAAGAAATTGAAAGTTTTATTAATAACACTAAAACAAAATTTAGATTTCCTAAACTATGGAAATAAATTCCTCATCAATACAAAAATCCAAATAAATACAACGGAATCACATTAAGGTTACCTATTTCCATGTCATCTCTAACTACAAAGCTATTTTTAACGCCATGTATTTGTTTCGATGTCTTTCCTTTGCCTCCAATTTCGAAGGTATACGTTCTATCTACTATGAAATCACCTTTTTCAGCAAGGTGAATGTCATGTATATGTTTCATTTGGTTAGAAAAAAAAGTTTCTCTCAAAGTTCCAATCTCTGCGTTTTGTTTTCCTAAAACATAGACTAAATTTGGGTTATTCAAATATAATTTTTCTGGTTTGGTT
>JBAQZZ010000028.1:0-13859 GCA_049791475.1 Flavobacteriaceae bacterium
TTTAGCACCAATTCTGCTTTCAGGAATATCATTAACTTTAATTTTATAATTAATTTGGTTTTTTCTTAATTCTATAAGGTCTTGTGCAAAAATAGTTCTACTTGGTTTTGCAACGTCACTATTTACTTTTACTTGTCCTTTTTTACAAGCCGTGGTAGCTAACGATCGTGTCTTATAATATCTAATACACCATAAAAACTTATCTATTCGCATACAAATTACTGCTAAAACTACGTTAATGTTATTGTGCAAGATTATATTAAAATTGTATCTTGCGACCTCAAAAATAAGCAATAATGCAGAATAAATATTATAATATGAAATTAGGAAAAATAAGTTTGCTTTTTTTAACCCTTTCAATTTTAGTTTTTTCATGTAAAAAAGATGATAATATTGATGATCCTATTGTTGTTGAAGCCAGGGATAGAGGCGAACAACAGCTAGCAGATAATGATTCTTTAGTTAAATATTTAGAAACCCATTATTATAATTCTGATGCTTTTATAGGTAATTCTGATCCTAGCATATCTGATATAATTATTACAGATTTGGAAGAAGATGGATACACATTGCTTAAGGATGCTGTAGAAACAATTTCTATTGTTTACAAAGGCGTAGATACTAGTTACGATTTTTATGTGCTTCGATTAAATCAAGGAGGTGGAGATTCGCCAAATTTTACTGACAATATAAAAGTGCTTTATGAAGGTTTTTTGCTTGATGGAACAATATTTGATAAAAATGACGTGGTTGAATCAAGTTTTGATTTATTGGGAGTAGTAGAGGGTTGGAGAAGAGTAATGCCGCTTTTTAACACAGCTGAATCATTTATAGAAGTAGGAGACGGAACTATAAATTACTTAAATAGTGGATTAGGTGTGATGTTTTTACCATCTGGTTTAGGATATTTTTCTGGAACTGGACCTACAGGAGGCTTGAGTGCCTATTCTCCGTTGATTTTTAAGTTTGAATTATTGCGAATGTCAGAGAACGATCATGATGCTGATGGTGTGCCTTCATATCTTGAAGATTTAGATGGAGATGGTGAGTTTTATGTAAACTTTGATGATTTAACAGATGCAACCGATGATGATACAGACGGAAATGGATTTGCTAATTTTAATGATAGCGATGATGACGGCGACGGCGTTTTAACTATAAATGAGGATATTGATGGAGATGGAGATCCTACAAATGATATAGGGGCTAACGGTATACCTAAATACTTAGATGCCACAGAAACAGAATCTAAGCCATAATTCAATAAAATTTGCTAAACAAAAAAGACCTTGCATTGCAAGGTCTTTTTTGTTTATTATAATTTGGTATTATAAAATAATAGATAAACTCAATATTAATTGGTCAGGTCTTGTGTCTAATCTACTGTTTCCAATACCATTATTACCTAAAAAAGTAGCTTCATTATCGCTAAAACCTCTTTCGTATCTTAAATCAATACCCAGTTTGTTAAGGTTAAGTCCAATTCCGAAATTTAACCCTATTGAAAAATCATTTTCAACATTATTTATGGCAATACCGTCAAATTCTGTATCCAAAATATATTGAAAAGATGGTCCAGCAAAAACACTAAGAGGGCCTATTACTTTTAGTCCTACAAGTATTGGTGCATCAATTTTTTGCATTTTAAAACCGTCGTCATTATAATCACTTTTAGTGCTAGTGTAAACCAGTTCGGGTCTTAAATAGACTTGGTTTCCAATTTTTACAAATAAACCAATGTGGTACCCTATATTTCTATCATGATTTTGTGCATTGTCTCCAATAGATTCAAAATAGTCGCCGTTTGCATTGTAATTTAATCCAGCTTTTAAGCCAAAACCAGTTGCTGTTTGCGCCATTGTTAACGTGGGAATAATGGCGATTACCAAAATAAAAAATAAATGTTTCATAAATATTCGTTTTTAAGATTTGATTTATAATATCAAAAACGTTGCCAAACACAGATTAGTATTTTATTGGTTTTCAAAAACGAAGAATGAATGATTTAAAAATAGTTTTAACAAACATGTTAATAATCTTATATAATTCTTGTTAAAATGAATTCAGAAAATAAAAAAATATGTAGGTTTGCCAACTGATACGCTGATAGAAATGAAATTTGAATTAAAAGCAAAAGATTCTCAAAGTAAAGCAAGAGCAGGAAAACTAACTACCGACCATGGTGTGATAGAAACGCCTATTTTTATGCCTGTAGGTACCGTTGCAACCGTAAAAGGTGTGCACCAACGTGAATTGAAAGAGGATATAAATCCTGATATTATTTTAGGAAACACCTATCACCTTTATTTAAGACCACAAACGCAGGTTTTAGAAAAAGCTGGCGGACTTCATAAATTCATGAATTGGGATAGAAATTTATTAACCGATTCTGGAGGTTATCAAGTCTATTCACTTTCAGCAAATAGGAAAATTAAGGAAGAAGGTGTTAAGTTTAAATCGCATATAGACGGTAGTTACCACACCTTTACACCAGAGAATGTCATGGAAATACAACGTATTATCGGTGCCGATATTATTATGGCTTTTGATGAATGTACGCCATATCCTTGCGATTATAATTACGCAAAGCGGTCGATGCATATGACGCATCGATGGTTGGATAGATGTATTAATCACTTAGAAAAAACGCCACTAAAATACGACTATAACCAAGCGTTTTTCCCTATAGTTCAAGGAAGTACGTATAAGGATTTACGAAAGCAATCGGCAGAGTATATTGCAAATTCAGGAGCTGTTGGAAATGCCATTGGTGGTTTATCGGTT
The DNA here is from genome assembly GCA_049791475.1 of Flavobacteriaceae bacterium. Taxonomy (GTDB): domain Bacteria; phylum Bacteroidota; class Bacteroidia; order Flavobacteriales; family Flavobacteriaceae; genus CAXBID01. The sequence continues at coordinate 2,785 of JBAQZZ010000028.1, forward strand.
GGTGAACCAGCTGATGAAATGTATGCCATGACCGATGTGGTATGTTCTATTTTACCTGAAGATAAGCCAAGATATTTAATGGGTGTAGGTACACCAATCAATATTTTGGAAAATATAGCGTTAGGTGTAGATATGTTTGATTGTGTGATGCCAACCCGAAATGCAAGAAATGGAATGCTTTTTACCGCCTATGGAAGTATAAATATTAAAAACTTAAAATGGGCAGAAGATTTTTCGCCAATTGATGACATGGCAATTACATTTGTAGATACAGAATATAGTAAAGCCTATTTAAGACATCTATTTACTGTAAACGAATTACTAGGTAAGCAAATAGCAACCATACACAATTTAGGATTTTACTTGTGGTTGGTTAGAGAAGCCAGAAAACATATATTAGCAGGAGATTTCAATACTTGGAAAAATAAAATGGTTAAACAAATGGATAATCGTCGATAAAAAAGAATTTAGAAATACAAAAATGATTTATAATATAAATTTAATGGCAGTATTATTCCTTTCCTTTGGAGAGGTTAGGAGAGTATGAAAATATTAGATTGGTACATATTAAAGCGTTATCTATTTACATTTTTCATGATGTTATTGCTGTTCATTCCTATTGGAATTACAGTGCACTTAGCTGAGAAAATTGGTAAAATTTTAGAGAATGAAGTTCCAATAGGCGAAGTGCTGTGGTATTTTTATGATTTCACTATTTACTTCGCACACTTATTATTTCCATTATTTTTATTTCTGTCGGTCATCTGGTTTACATCAAAATTGGCAAACAATACAGAAGTCATTGCCTTTTTAAGTTCCGGAGTTTCTTTTACTCGTTTTTTACGTCCTTATATGATTGGCGCTACTTTCGTGGCTATTTTGGCTATTATTCTTGGCTTATTTTTAGCACCAAAAGCGAGTGAGGGTTTTAACGATTTTAGTTATAAATATTTAAAAAAGGGCAGAAGTGCCGTAGATAATACAAATGTATTCAGGCAAATAAATGATAATGATATTATTTATGTGAGTAGTTTTGATGTTAAAAATAGTGTAGGTAGAAACTTTACTCTAGAGCATTTTGAAGGTAATGAACTTATTTACAAAGTATCTGCTGATAATATTAAATATGTCAAAACAGATTCTACAGCGACTTACGAAATGACTAATTATACGAAGCGTTATGTAGGTCAGAATGATGATGAATTAGAAATAATTCGGAAAAAAGATACACTTTACGACTTCCAAGTGGATGATCTTATACCAGTTATATATGCAGCAGAAACAAAAATGTATGGCGAATTAAAACGTTTTATAGCTAAAGAGGAAGCTCGAGGATCCTCAAATGTTGGTCGTTTTCAATTAGTACTCTACAGAAAATGGAGTTTACCAGTTTCGGTATTTATACTTACCATTATAGCAGTTGCAGTATCATCTAAAAAAAGGCGAGGAGGCATGGGAATAAACTTAGCAGTAGGTATTTGTATAGCTATGGTATTTGTGTTTTTTGATAAGGTTTTTGGAGTAATGGCAGAACAATCTAATTTTTCACCTTTAATTGCGGTATGGTTTCCTAATGTCATTTTTGGTATTTTAGCAGCTTACTTGTTGTATAATGCCAAACGCTAGGGCTTGATTATGAAATAAGATGTACAGAATTGCCAAAATTATTTTGTAAAGTAACAAGGCAAAAAAAGTAAATATAGCTAGAGCTAAATTGAGGCTTTTTAACGCAGTTAGTTTGCAAAAGAATGAGTCAAAATGGAAAGATCATTTCGTAATAAATCCCATCTTAAAAATTACCTTCATTTACATTTTCTAGTTTTTATTGCTGGTTTTACCGCTATTTTAGGAGAACTCATAACCATTAAAGCCATTCCTTTAGTTTGGTTCAGAATGGTAATTGCAGCTATTTTAATGTTCATATATATTAAAATAGCAAAGGTTAATTTAAAAATTACGCCAAAAGCAATGCTTCGGCTTTCTATTGCCGGAATTATTATAGCATTACATTGGATAACTTTTTTCGGAGCCATAGATGAAGCTAATATATCTATAGCTTTAGCCATGTTTTCTACAGGTGCTTTTTTTGCTTCTTTTATAGAACCTATAATTTATAAACGGACTATTATTTGGTACGAAATACTTTTTGGAGTTATTGTTATTATTGGTGTTTTCATAATCATGCAAAGTGAAATTAAATACATAACAGGAATTATTTTAGGTATTTCATCCGCTTTTTTTTCATCCTTATTTGCTGTACTAAATGGCAAGTTTTTAAAACAGCATACGGCAACGGTTATTTCATTTTACGAATTTTTAAGTGGCGTGTTTTTTATATCACTTTACATTTTAATTTTCGGTGGTGGATTTTCATCAGATTTCTTTAACCTAAGCCAATCAGATTTTGGTTATCTATTCATTTTAGCATCTATTTGTACGGCTTATGCATTTATAGCAGCAGTTTATGTTATGAAGCTAATTAGCCCGTATACAGTGGTTTTAACGTATAATTTAGAGCCTATTTACGGTATAGTAATGGCTATAATTTTATTTCCTGAGAAAGAAAAAATGAGTCCTTCATTTTATTATGGCGCATTAATAATTATAGCAACAGTAGTACTAAATGGATTATTAAAAAACATTAGAATTTTAAAAAGAAAACGTTCTTAGTACACTATCAAATTAAAGTTTTTATATTTGTACTCTAACCAACATGTAACCGAAATTAAATAAATTCTTATGGAATATTTAGAATTTGAACTCCCTATTAAAGAACTAGAAGATCAACTCCAGAAATGTAAAATTATTGGAGAAGAAAGTGATGTAGATGTTACCGAAACCTGCGCTCAAATAGAAAAAAAGCTTAAAGAAGCTCAAAAAGATATTTATAAAAACCTAACGCCTTGGCAGCGTGTACAAATGTCGCGTCACCCTGAAAGACCATATACTTTAGATTATATTAAAGCACTTTGTGGCGATTCGTTTTTAGAATTACACGGCGATAGAAGTTTTAAAGATGATAAAGCCATGATTGGTGGTTTAGGTAAAATTGGAGACCAAAGTTATATGTTTATTGGTCAGCAAAAAGGCTATAACACCAAAACACGTCAGTACAGAAATTTTGGTATGGCTAATCCTGAAGGTTATCGTAAAGCTTTACGTTTAATGAAGTCAGCTGAAAAATTTGGAATTCCAGTAGTAACTCTTTTAGATACACCTGGAGCGTATCCTGGGCTTGAAGCTGAAGAACGCGGACAAGGAGAAGCCATCGCTAGAAATATTTTAGAAATGACCCGTTTAAAAGTACCAATTATAACCATAGTTGTTGGCGAAGGTGCTTCTGGAGGTGCTCTAGGAATAGGTGTTGGAGATAAAGTATTAATGTTAGAAAACACATGGTATTCTGTAATTTCACCAGAGTCATGTTCATCTATTTTATGGCGTAGTTGGGAATATAAAGAACAAGCTGCCGAAGCTCTAAAATTGACTGCAATAGATATGAAAAAACTAAAGCTAGTTGATGAAATTATAAAAGAGCCATTAGGTGGCGCTCATAGAGACCGTACAAAGACATTTTTATCGGTTAGTAACGCCATTACAAAACATTATGAGGTCTTAAAAAACTTATCACCAAAAGATTTAGTGTCTCAACGTATGGAAAAATATCTGCAAATGGGTGTGCATAAAGGCTAAACCATTTAGAATCATAGTATAGTAAAATCTGGAGTTTAGAATACCAGATTTTTTTATGGGTATTCACAATATTTATAAGTTATTAACAGTTAAATTGTTAACGACTAGTTAACAATCAGAAGTCGCTTATTCTTTAAAAACCTTCAATTTTATTTACTTTCGTAGTTATGAAACAACCAAACCCCGTTCAAGGATATAAAGTAGATAAAAGTACTATAATTAGTCTTGAAAAAGGAAAAATACCACCACAAGCACTTGATTTAGAGGAGGTTGTACTTGGAGCGATGATGATTGATAAAAAAGGGGTTGATGAGGTGATTGATATTTTAAGTCCAGAAGCCTTTTACAAAGAAGCGCATCAGCATATTTTTGAAGCTATTTTTCACTTGTTTGAAAGCAGTGAACCTGTAGACTTATTAACCGTTTCTACACAATTAAAGAAGAATTCAAAATTAGAATTATCAGGAGGCGATTTTTACCTCATTTCACTAACTCAAAAAGTATCATCTTCGGCTCATATTGAGTTTCACGCACGTATTATTTTACAGAAGTTTATTCAACGAAGTTTGATAAAAATTTCAAGTGAAATTATTGAAGAATCTTACGATGAAACCAAAGATGTTTTTGATTTATTAGACAAAGCCGAAGCTAAATTATACGAAGTTACTCAAGGAAATATCAAAAAATCTAGCGAAACAGCTCAAGATTTAGTTATTCAAGCCAAAAAGAAAATTGAGGAAATTTCAAATAAAGAGGGGATGAGTGGTATTCCTTCTGGATTTAATAAACTCGATAAATTAACATCTGGTTGGCAACCTTCCGATTTAATTATTATAGCTGCACGTCCAGGTATGGGTAAAACAGCTTTAACGTTGTCTATGGCAAGAAATATAGCGGTAAATCATAATATTCCGGTAGCTTTTTTCTCTTTAGAGATGGCATCAGTACAATTAATTACGCGTTTAATTTCAAGTGAAACTGGATTGTCTTCAGAAAAATTGAGAACTGGAAAATTAGAAAAACACGAATGGGAGCAACTTAACGTAAAAGTAAAAAGTTTAGAAAAAGCACCTTTATTTATAGACGATACACCATCACTTTCCATTTTCGATTTGCGTGCCAAGGCGCGTCGTTTATCTTCTCAACATGGTATTAAATTAATCATGATTGATTATTTGCAATTAATGACTGGTGGAAGTAGCCACGGCGGAAATCGTGAGCAAGAAATCTCTATGATTTCTAGAAACTTAAAAGCTTTGGCTAAAGAGTTAAATATACCTGTAATTGCATTATCACAGTTATCGCGTGCCGTAGAAACCCGTGGAGGTAGTAAACGTCCACTATTATCAGATTTACGTGAATCTGGTGCTATAGAACAAGATGCAGATATTGTGAGTTTTATTTACAGACCAGAATATTACAAAATAGATGAATGGGATGACGATGAACGCTCTCCAACTGAAGGTCAAGGCGAATTTATTGTCGCCAAACATCGAAATGGCGGTTTAGATAGTATTCGTTTAAAATTCATCGGGCACTTAGGTAAATTCGATAATTTAGATGATTTTGATTCACCTTTTGAATTCCACTCTAAGATGAATGCAGCAGCAAACGATGATACATTTAAAGCAGATAATTTTAAAGCAAGTCCAGATGAAGCTTTTGGAAGTTCATTTAATGAGGATGAGGATGATGTTCCGTTTTAAAGAAATACATTTATTATGAATTCACTAAAATTGTATTCTATTTTTATACTATTAGTGTGTTTGTTTTCTTGTGGAGGACAAAAACAATTAACTTGAACATCAGCAAATAATGTAAAAACTACTACCGATTCTAAAGTTAGTTTTGCAGCTGGTAATGATTCTAGCTTAAAAGATGCAGTAGTTATTAATGCTAGCGGAAGTATGGAAGGCATTAAAGCCGAATACGATTTTATTGAAATAAAAGAAGGTAGACGAGGCGTTAATTGGGGATTAGTAAAACAAGCTTTGAATCATGAAGGAAAAAAAAGTTATGATATCATAACCATAAAAATCAACTCAACAGGAGAAGAAAAAGTTTATTATTTCGATATTACTAAGTTTTTTGGTAAGTTTTAAATCCTAATATTATAATAAAACTTTCTTTCAGTTTTAGTTTTTAAGTATCTTTAGCTTAATTATGATTTCTACTGATTTGTAATAAATACAACTTAGAAATCTCATAAAATTTAGTCTCAAATTGAAAAAGATATTCATTTTACTGTTATTTATGTGTTTAGGTTTCAAAACCTACGCGTCTTATGTCCTAATTCCTATGGATGTTGAAAGTCAAAAAAATCATTTAAAAGCTTATGGCATAACCTATTGGGTGCTTAATAAAGAGCTTAAAGTAAAATGGTTACTGAATTATAGAGGGGGTTCTTTTTTATTGCCAGATACCGAAACTATTAGGCGCGAATGTCAAATCAGAGGCGTGTCTTTTGAAGTAATTTCAGATTCTAAAACAGAAAGTATTTTAGAGGATATTAGTAGTCCAAGTCAAAATATGGAAGCCGTCGTTTTAGAAAAAGCACCTAAAATAGCTGTTTACTCACCTAAAGGAAATCTGCCTTGGGACGATGCCGTAACGATGGTTTTAACCTACGCAGAAATTCCATACGAAACGATTTATGATGAGGACGTTTTAAACGATGGTCTTTTGTTATTTGACTGGTTACACTTGCACCATGAAGATTTTACAGGGCAATACGGCAAGTTTTATGGCGCTTACAAAGCAGCATCATGGTATATTAATGAAAAGAAAGAAGCTGAGGCGCTCGCTAAAAAATTGGGTTATAATAAAGTTTCTGAAGAAAAATTAGATGTCGCTCTTAAAATTAGAGATTATGTTATTGGAGGTGGCTTTATGTTTGCTATGTGCAGTGCTACCGATAGTTTTGATATTGCTTTATCTGCAGAAGGTGTAGATATTTGTGAAGCTATGTTTGATGGCGATGGGAGTGATCCTGGGTATCAAAATAAAATCAATTACAACAATACATTCGCTTTTACTAATTACAATTTAGAGCGTAGCCCAAAAGTATATGAGTTTTCTTCAATTGATATGACTCGAAAGCGTATGGTTTCCAAAACAACCGATTATTTTTCACTTATGGAGTTTTCGGCAAAATGGGACCCTATTCCAACTATGCTCTGTCAAAATCACACTGCTTTGGTAAAAGGCTTTATGGGCCAAACCACATCATTCACAAGAGATGAAATTAAATCTAATGTTTTAGTCATGGGTGAAACCAAATCTAACGGTGAAGCTAAATATATTCATGGTATAAAAGGCAAAGGGTTTTTTACATTTTACGGCGGTCATGATCCTGAGGATTATCAGCATAGAGTAGGAGATGCCAAAACAGAATTAGCCTTACATCCAACATCTCCGGGATACAGACTTATTCTTAATAACGTATTATTTCCTGCGGCAAGGAAAAAGAAACAGAAAACGTAAACAAAGTTTAATTAACCGGTATTAAAACTCTTTGAAATGTATAGGTATAACCATCAGCACCAGAGCCAGTAGATAACTCATTAGTATCTATTAACAAAGTAGTAGTGGTCGGGAATGTAACTTCTCCAAATTCTGTTTCTTCTATAGTAATATAATTACCATCAGTTTCTTCAGTTATTGAATAATTATAATTGCCAGAATCTAAGAAATCTTCTTTGGTATCATCAGTGTTATTATTTGTAACAGTAATAGTTAGTGATTCATCACTAGTATCATTTGCGTCTTTATTATTAAAAACCCAAATAACTACTTTTAAATCGAATTGATGACTCACATCAGCAATTCCTCCATTTACCTCAATTAAATGCCACTGAATGAGATAATCTGGTAGATCTTCATTAATATTATCATTATCTAAACTACAATTTGTGAATAATAATGAACAAAAAAGGATTAATAAAATTTTGTCTCTCATAATATTAATAATATAGCTGTTTATCATTAGATACAGATTTATAAAAATGGTTGCGTTGTTAAATCAAAAAATATTATTTTACTCTAGTTTATCTTCAAAAATTAAATATCTATGAAGTGTTTTCAAAAAGAAATAAAGTTACAACCTTACAAAAGAGGATTTCATTTAATTACAGATTCAGTTATAAATCCTATACCAGAAATTAGCCAAATTAATATAGGACAGTTACATGTATTTATAAAACATACATCTGCCAGTTTAACTATTAACGAAAATGCTGATTTTACCGTTAGAAGTGATTTTGAAAGTCATTTTAATGTTATGGTTCCAGAAAACGCAACACACTACAAACATACTTTTGAAGGAGCAGATGATATGCCTGCACATATAAAATCCTCTTTGCTTGGTGCTTCTTTACAAATACCTATTACTAATGGAATACCAAATTTAGGCGTTTGGCAAGGAATATATTTATGTGAGCATAGAAATAATGGAGGTTCTAGAACGATTGTTATAACTGCTTTTGGTACATAAAAAAATCCGATTCAATTAAGAACCAGATTTTTCTATTATTAAGCGAATACTATGATTTTACAATAGGCGAAACGCCTTATTTTACTTTCTCTATTACAGCTTTAAAAGCCTCTGGGTTATTCATAGCTAAATCTGCTAAAACCTTACGGTTTAATTCAATATCATTAGCTTTTAATGCACCCATAAATTGAGAATAAGATAAACCATGTTCTCTGGCTCCAGCGTTAATACGCGTAATCCATAAAGCACGGAATGTTCTCTTTTTTGTTCTACGGTCTCTGTACGAATATTGCATCGCTTTATCAACCGCATTTTTTGCTACTGTCCAAACGTTTTTACGACGTCCAAAGTAACCTTTTGCTTGTTTTAGAACCTTTTTTCTTCGGGCTCTTTTTGCTACAGAATTTACTGATCTTGGCATAATTTTAATTGTTTTTTGTAGTAGGCGGTCTTTTTTTTTAGTGACACTTTGATTCAAAAATCTAAAATCAACAATCGTTAATCGTAAATCAATGAGGCCTAACTCCAGGGTTTATAATTTGTTTTAACCGGTTAAAATTCTGTTACTTTAAACGTAACATTGTTTTAACATTATTCTCGTCAGCCTTATGTACTAAAGTATCATGAGTTAACGCCAGCTTACGCTTTTTAGATTTCTTTGTTAAGATGTGACTCTTAAAAGCGTGCTTTCTTTTAATTTTACCAGTACCAGTTAACTTAAAACGTTTTTTGGCACTAGATTTTGTTTTCATTTTAGGCATTTCTTTTCCTAGGTTTTAATTATTTCGCTCAATTATTTTTATCCTGTCACGATAGCTATCGGGATTCAGGGGTATTTATTTTTTAGGAGTTATAAACATAGTCATACGTTTACCCTCTAGTCTTGGCATTTGTTCAACTTTGCCCAATTCTTCAAGATCTTGAGCTAATCTTAATAATAAAATTTGCCCTTGTTCTTTAAATATGATCGAACGTCCTTTAAAAAACACAAAGGCTTTTAACTTTGCACCTTCTTTTAGAAACTTCTCAGCATGTTTCTTTTTAAAGTCATAATCATGATCATCAGTTTGAGGACCAAATCTAATTTCCTTAACAATTACTTTTGTTGCTTTAGATTTAATGGCTTTGTCTCGTTTCTTTTGTTCGTAAAGAAACTTTTTATAATCCATAACCTTACAAACAGGAGGATCAGCATTCGGAGAAATTTCTACTAAATCTAGTTCCTGCTCGTTCGCTATTCGCATAGCATCACCTTTGGTATAAATACCAATTTCTACATTGTCTCCAACAAGACGTACTTTTTGTGCAGTAATCTTAGAGTTAATTTTGTGTTTATCCTCTTGTGAAACCCTTCTAGGTTGCTGTCTTCTTCTAATTGCTATGGCTTTATGGTTTTAAATTAAACTTATTTTTTAAAACGATTTTAACGTTTTATTTATTTCTTCTTTTATTATTTTATTAAATGATTCTACAGAAATCATGCCTAAATCGGCACCACCATGCTGACGCACAGTTATTTTTCCTTCCTGCTCTTCTTGCTCACCAATGATAATCATATAGGGGTGTTTCTGCATTTCGGCTTCCCTAATTTTCTTGCCTATAGTTTCATTTCTATGGTCAGCGAGGGCGCGAATTTCGTCATTTTCTAGCAAATTTAAAACTTTTTCAGAGTATTTTTCATATTTCTCACTAATTGATAATATAATAACCTGAGTTGGCATGAGCCAAAGTGGAAAATTACCACCAGTATGTTCCAACAATAATGCAACAAAACGCTCCATACTACCAAATGGCGCACGGTGAATCATTACGGGCCTGTGAAGCTCATTATCACTGCCTTTATAGGTTAAATCAAAACGCTCAGGTAAGTTGTAATCTACTTGTATTGTTCCAAGTTGCCAACGTCTACCTAAAGCATCTTTAACCATAAAATCTAGCTTCGGACCATAAAAAGCAGCTTCACCTTCTTCTATAACAAAATCTAAACCTTTATCAGTCGCCGCATTAATTATTGCTTGTTCTGCTTTTTCCCAATTAGCAACATCACCTATATATTTGTCTGGATTTTCAGGATCCCTTATAGAAACTTGTGCAGTAAAGTTTTCAAATCCTAACGATCCAAATACATAAAGTACCAAATCAATAACATCTTTAAACTCTTTATCCAATTGTTCTGGCATACAAAATAAGTGTGCATCATCTTGGGTAAACCCGCGCACACGTGTTAAACCATGTAATTCGCCACTTTGCTCGTATCTATAAACGGTGCCAAATTCAGCGTAACGCTTTGGTAAATCTTTATAACTCCATTGTGTACTGTTGTAAATTTCACAGTGGTGAGGGCAGTTCATGGGCTTTAATAAAAACTCTTCATCTTCTTTAGGCGTTTTTATAGGCTGAAAACTATCTTCACCATATTTTGCATAATGACCTGAAGTTACATAAAGCTCTTTTTGTCCAATATGGGGTGTAATTACCATTTCGTAACCTGCTTTCTTTTGTGCAGCTTTCAAAAAGTTTTCTAAACGCTCGCGTAATGCAGCACCTTTTGGTAACCATAAAGGTAAACCCTGACCAACTTTTTGCGAAAATGTAAAAAGCTCTAACTCTTTACCTAGTTTTCTATGGTCACGTTTTTTTGCTTCTTCTAATAATTCTAAATACTCAGTAAGGTCTTTTTGTTTCGGAAATGAAATACCATAAACACGAGTTAATTGCTTATTTTTTTCATTTCCACGCCAGTAAGCACCAGCGACACTCAACACTTTAACTGCTTTAATGATACCTGTATTTGGAATATGACCACCACGACATAAATCTGTAAATGTAGAATGATCACAAAAAGTAATGGTGCCATCTTCTAAATTCTCAATAAGCTCAGTTTTAAATT
>JBAQZZ010000029.1:0-8638 GCA_049791475.1 Flavobacteriaceae bacterium
GAATCTTTAAAAAGTTTATTAGATAAACATGACATAAAATACGGCAATGCATCAGCAGAAACTGTTAGCGGTTTTAATTATGCAAATGCTGCCAAAGGGTCTATAAAAACTTCAGAAAACGATCTGGTTGTAAGTACAAATCAACCCAAAGGAAAAATGGTAAAAGTGCTTTTTGAACCACAAACCAAGTTAAAAGATTCGGTTACCTATGATAATACCGCTTGGAGTATTCCTTATGCTTATGGTCTGCAAGCTGTAGCTAGCGAAAAGTTAGTAAAATCTAATCCGGTTAAAGAAATTGCTCTGAACAATCAAATCAATAAAACCGCTACGGGTTATATAGTGAGCTGGAATCATTTAAAAGATGCTGCCTTTTTAGCTCATGTATTGAAACAAAATATTAAAATCAGATTTACAGAAAAACCTTTAAAGACTGAAGGTAAATCATTTAATAGAGGCTCATTAATAATTATTAGAGGTGATAATAAAAAAATAACTGATTTTGATAACATATTGTTGAAAGCAGCCACCGAATTTAATCGCGAATTACATCCTATTCAATCTGGTTTTTCTGCAAGCGGACCAGATTTTGGCTCACCAGATATCAAATTAGTAAACAAACAAAAAATAGCTATGCTTTCTGGCGAAGGTGTTTCATCTGGTAGCTACGGCGCGTTATGGCATTTTTTCGAAAAACAACTAAATTATCCCATAGTATCTATTAATACTGATGATTTTAGTGGAATAGATTTAAATAAATACCACGTGCTAATTATGCCCAATGGAAATTATAAAAGCCTTTTAAATGAAAAAGGGCTAGAAAAAGTACAATCTTGGGTTAAAAAAGGAGGAAAAGTAATTGCTATTAGTGATGCGGTAAGTGCTTTTGCAAACAAAGAAGGTTTAAATATAAAAACAAGTAAAACCGAAGACGAAGTAAAAAAAGAAAAGGATACCATCAACTTAATTTCTTATGGAGACAGAGAGCGTGAAGCCATTAAAAAGCAAGTTTCTGGTGCTATTTTTAAAGCAAAAATAGATAACACACATCCTTTGGCTTTTGGTTATGGAGACAACTATTTTACTTTTAAATTGGGTAGCGGCTCTTATAAATTACTTAGTGGAAATAATTATAACATCTCTTATTTAAGCAAAACCCCAGAAAAAGTATCAGGATTTGCAGGTAGCGAAGCTGTTAAAGAACTTAAAAACTCCTTGGTCTTTGGAGAAGAACGACAAGGAAAAGGCAGTATTATTTATATGGTTGACGATGTGATGTATAGAAGTTTTTGGGAAAATGGAAAACTATTTTTAGTAAATGCCATTTTCTTTGTGAATAGTGATGCTTTTAGCTATGAAAACTAATATTTATTAGCCTTATAAATATATTGCAAATAAAAAAATTGGATTCTAAAAAAGACTAATTTTGTTTAAAATTTAATGAGCAATACGCCACTTTAATGCAAAAATATATTGTTGTTAATCAACCTGAAAAATGGAATCTTTCTTCAGAGAATATTAGTGTAATTTCATCGCAAGACTATTTAACTAAACCTGAATATTCGTTAGTGAAAAATGCACGAATATTCAATTTGTGTAAAGATTATAATTACCAATCCAAAGGCTATTACGTGTCGCTTTTGGCAGAAGCTAGAGGACATTTAGCAATCCCGACCGTAAAAAATATTGTTGATTTAAAAACCTTAAAACTGGTTAGAATTGTATCTGATGAATTTGATGATATCATTCAGCAAAGTTTAAAAAACATAAAATCAAGAGAATTTACATTAAGTATTTATTTTGGTCAAAATGTCGCTCAAAAATATAAAGAATTAAGTGCTTTATTTTATAAACATTTTCAAGTGCCTTTTTTTCGTGTAAGCTTTAATTACAATACAAAATGGCAAGTTCAAAATGTAAAAGTGATTGCAGAATCTGAAATTCCTGACGATCATTTAGAAAGTGTTCAGGAATTTGCAAATCAATATTTTTCTAAAAAAAGATACGATACACCAAAATTGACAAAGAGTGATTTTGATTTAGCTATTTTGGTAAATCCAAACGATCCTGCGCCTCCAAGTAACCCAAAAGGCTTAAAGAAATTCATTGAGATAGCAGAAAAAATGAATATTTATGCTGAAATTATTGAGCCAAAGGATTTATCACGCTTATCTTCATTTGATGCTTTATTAATAAGACAAAGCACCGAGGTAAATAATGAAGCCTACGCCTTTGCTCGAAAAGCACAACAAGAAGGTATTGCATTAATTGATTATCCTGATGCGATTTTAAAATGTTGCAATAAAGTGTATATGGCTGAAGCGTTAGAAAACGCAAATATTGATACCCCAAAAACAATTATTGTACATAAAAATAATCTCGATCAAGTTTTAGAACATACGGGATTACCTTGTGTATTAAAAGCACCAGATTCTACATTTTCATTTGGGGTAAAAAAAGCTAAAACTGTTGAAGAGTTTAATGATTTAGCGAATTCCATGCTAAAAGAATCTGATTTAATTATTGCACAAGAATTTTGCCCGTCCGACTATGATTGGCGCATTGGTATTATTGATGGCGAGCCATTTTACGCTTGTAAATACTATATGGCAAAAGGCCACTGGCAAATTTACAATTGGAAAGCCAAAAACAAAAACCACCAAGATGGTGAAGCCGATTGTTTACCTATAGAAGATGTTCCAAAAAAAGTATTAAAAATGGCTGTAAAATCAGCTAAACTCATGGGTTTAGGTTTGTATGGCATCGATATAAAAGTAGTAAACAAAAAACCTATGGTTATAGAAATTAACGATAACCCGAATATAGATTTTGGAGTTGAAGATGAATATTATGGCGATTTAGTGTATACCAAAATATTGACTGCACTAAAAAATAGATTAGAATAATATGGGTAAAAAATATCATTTATTTGAAGTTTTTGGCATTGAATTGGAATATATGCTTGTTAATAATTCCAGTTTAAAGGTTGCTCCTATTGTTGATGAATTACTTACATTAAAAAACGGCACCTTAACAGATGATATTGATAACGGAACCATCGCTTGGAGCAACGAATTAGTCGCGCATGTTGTTGAAATAAAAACAAACGGCCCTACTGCAGATTTGAATAATTTATCTGAGGTATTTCATAAAAATATATTAGAAATTAATGCCCTTTTACAACCTTTAAACGCATCACTTTTACCAACTGCGGCGCATCCGTTAATGAATCCAAAGACTGACACACAACTCTGGAAACATAGCTATAGCGAAGTTTATGCGTTGTATAATCGTATTTTTAATTGTTCGGGGCACGGTTGGAGTAATGTACAAAGTACGCACATTAATTTACCCTTTTTTGATGATAATGAGTTTGAAAAACTACACGCAGCAATTCGGATTATTTTACCTTTAATTCCAGCGTTATGTGCAAGTTCTCCTATTTTGGAAGGTAAAACTACAGTTTTTAAAGATACCCGATTGGAATATTATAAAACCAATCAAAAAGAAATTCCAGAAATGACAGGTTTGGTAATTCCAGAGCCCGTTTTTTCAAAAAAAGATTATGCAGACACCATTTTTAGCCCAATAAATAAAGCCATTAAACCACACGATACCGATACTATTTTAGATCATTATTTCCTAAATTCTCGTGGTGCGATTGCGCGTTTTGATAGAAATGCTATAGAAATACGATTGGTTGATATTCAAGAATCTCCAAAAGCAGATATTGCTATTTGTGTTTTAATTATTGAAGTGATAAAACTGTTGGTAAGTGAGAAAACAGCGTCTTTAGAAACTCAAAAATCATTCACCAAAGAAGTGCTTTTTGATATATTAAATGCATGTATTAAACATGGTGAGGACCAGATTATTGATGACATGGCATATTTAAATGTTTTTGAAATTAATCAAGAATCTTCAGCAAAAAATGTTTGGAAACACCTTTATAACATGGTAAAACCAAATATTGATAAATCGCATTATGAAGCTCTTGAAATCATTCTAGATAAAGGTTCACTTTCAACACGTATTTTAAATGCTTTAAAAACTGATTTTTCTGAGGAAAATATCAAAAAAGTATATTTAAAATTAGCCGATTGTTTACAACAAAACACCTTATTTAACTCGTGAAACTTATAGTAACTTGTGAACATGGAGGGAATTTAATTCCGAAAGATTACAAACGCTATTTTACGAATGGTGAACGTGTTTTAAATTCACATCGCGGTTACGATTTAGGCGCTTTAGATGTTTTTAATACTTTAGAACCTTTTGCCGATTATGCATTACACTCTGAAACTAGTAGATTATTAATTGAATTAAATCGCTCGTTACATCATCCTAATTTGTTTTCAGAATTCACTAAATCGCTACCTAAAAACGATAAAGAACATATTATTACGTCTTATTATTTACCATATCGAAACGAAGTTGAAAACATTATAAGAGATTGGATAAACCAGAATGAAATAGTTTTACACTTATCGATACATTCGTTTACACCAATATTGAATGACGTAAAACGACTTGCTGATATTGGCTTGTTATACGATTCTAAAAGCCTACTTGAAAAAACATTTTGTAAATCTTATAAAAAAGAACTAAAGCTTTTAAACCCCAGTTTAAATATTCGTTATAATTATCCTTATTTAGGTACTGCTGATGGTTTTACAAGGTATTTGCGTAAACAATTTAGTAAGAACTATATAGGTATTGAAATTGAAATTAATCAAAAATTCGTTCTAGAAAATAAACTCGATATGGTATTAAAAAACTATATTCTTATTGGCTTAAAAAACTATTTGACTTAAGTTTAAAAACTTGACTTTGAAAAAAATTTCTGCTACCTTACGTTTAGCAACCAATAAAGTTCATTTAAACAGAACTTTATTTTTGCATTGGCAATAATTTTGGAAGAACCTCAGAAAGTAAACTTAATTGTTTACTTTTTTTTATATTTGTAAACATATATGTTGACTTTTTTATATATTTGTAAATGTAAATGTTTACATATTTTTTATTTTGTAAACTTAAAGATTTACAAAAATGAGAAACAAGCGAATACTTTTAATTGAACAGTTGGACCAAAAGCTTCAACCATTTTCCCAAACTAGAATGATTCTGGTCCCAGAACGCGGATGGATAAATACAATTCGGGCCACACTCAATATGACAATGGCTCAACTTGGTAGCAAACTAAATATTACAAGACAAGGTGTAAAAAGAATTGAAGAAAGTGAAGCTAATGGAACGATAACACTCAATTCCCTAAAAGATGTAGCAAATGCTATGGACTTAAAATTAGTTTATGCATTAGTCCCAAAAAATGGGACTATTGATGATTTGATAGAAACAAAAGCCGAAAAACTGGCCCGAAAGATTGTATTGAGAACCAATCAAAACATGAAACTTGAGGACCAAGGCATTGGAGATGATAAGATAAGCAAAACCATAAAAGACCTTGCTATTGAAATAAAAAGAGAGTTAAGGAAATCATTATGGGATTAGAATTAAAATATGATGACGGACAAACACCTTTGGACGAAGAAGAAAAAGAAGGTATTAAAATAAAATCTATCACTACCCAAGGAGAACTGGATGAATTTGAACAACTAAACATTGAAAAAGCAGTCGAGTGGACTATTCATTCAAAATTTAAACCTGAAAAAATTCTAACAGAAAAGTTCGCAAAAGACCTACACAAAAGAATGTATGGTGATGTATGGAAATGGGCAGGTGAATTTAGAAAGACAGAAAAAAACATAGGAATTCCATCGACACAAATTGGGCTTCAATTAAAGAATTTACTCGACGACACAAAATATTGGATAGAAAATAAAAGCTTTTCACCTGAAGAAATAGCAATTAGATTCAAACATCGAATAGTATCTATTCATTGTTTTCCAAATGGAAATGGTAGACATTCTAGGATGATGGCTGACATAATTATGGAATCGATATTTGGGAACGAAATATTTTCGTGGCATCAATCAAATATGGTAAAAGCTAACGAAACAAGAAAAATGTATATTAACGCTTTAAGAGAAGCGGACAATGGAAAAATTAAACAATTAATTAAATTTGCAAAAAACTAAAGCCAATAATGGCTATAAGTAATTGCTGGATCTTGACTACTTCAATCCTCTTAGATATTTAGCTTCAACAATAAATTTGGGTCTGGGCAATTGGCTTTATAAAACACTAAGTCTTTTTTACTACAAACTCCTGAATAATCTCCTTTAAAATCTTGAATATCTATAATTATTTGAAAATGTAAATGTGGTGGATAATCCCCATTTATTGAGGCATCACCCAAAGTGGCTATTTTTTCACCCTGTTTAAACCGTTTACCAATTTCTAAATTCTGAATAGATTTTAAACTTAAATGCCCATAAAGTGTATAAAAAGTTACTCCTGTAATTTTGTGCTCTAAAATAATGGTTGGTCCATAATCGCCATGATTCATATTATTTTTAAAACTATGAACTACGGCATCAAATGGCGTGTAAATTGGAGCATCTGCATCGCACCATAAATCAATTCCTAAATGGATATTGCGCTCTTCTTTTGCTTGACTATTAAAATGATGGCTTCGTTTATAAATATTTCTGCTTTCCAAGTAACCACCATAAGCTACTTGAGCGTTATATTTATTTATAAAATTAGTGATGTAATTGCCTAATTTATCAGATGAAGAGACATCTACTTTCTCTAATTCGTGGTTAGTTTCAGATAAATCTAACTTTATAAATTTACTTTTAGTAATGGAATTGTTTAAAACAGTTATACGCTCTGAAACTATATTTTTAAAAAATGCTGTAAAATCAACTGTATTCATAGTCTCTGGATAAGATAACTAATTTACAACCTCGGCATACAAATCGAAATCCTCAGCTTCAATAATTTTAACGGTAGCAAACTCCCCTGTTTTTAAATACGTTTTAGTTGCATCTATTAAAACTTCGTTGTCCACATCTGGAGAATCAAATTCGGTTCGTCCAACAAAATAGTTCCCCTCCTTTCTGTCAATAACTACTTTAAACTCCTGCCCTATTTTCTGCTGATTTAATTCCCAAGAAATTTGAGACTGAATTGCCATAATTTGATTTGCCCTGTCAATTTTAATAGCTTCAGGAACATCATCTACAAGATTAAAAGCATGTGTGTTTTCTTCATGGGAATACGTAAAACAGCCTAAACGTTCGAAACGCATAGCGGTAACCCATTGCTTTAATTCTTGAAAATTTTCTTCAGTTTCTCCAGGATAACCAACAATTAGCGTGGTTCTAATAGTCATTTCTGGAACAGCTTCTCTAAACTGAGAAATTAACTTTGTCGTTTTCTCTTTAGTTGTCCCACGACGCATACTCTTTAGTATATTATCTGAAATATGTTGCAACGGAATATCTAAATAATTACACACTTTTGCTTCGCGTTTCATAACGTCTAAAACATCTAATGGAAAACCTGTTGGAAATGCATAATGCAAACGAATCCACTCCACACCTTCAACTTTTACTAAAGCCTCAAGTAATTCAGCAAGGTTTCTTTTTTTGTATAAATCGAGTCCGTAATACGTTAAATCTTGTGCAATTAAAATTAATTCTTTTACACCTTTAGCTGCTAGTTTTTCAGCTTCTATAACAATATCTTCAATAGGTGTACTTCTATGTTTTCCACGCATAATAGGGATTGCACAAAAAGAACATGGCCGGTCGCAACCTTCAGCAATTTTTAAATACGCGTAGTTTTTTGGTGTTGTGGTTAAACGCTCACCTATTAATTCATGTTTATAATCTGCACCTAAAGCTTTTAATAAACCTGGTAATTCCGTGGTACCAAAATACTCATCTACATTCGGAATTTCTTTTTGTAAATCTGGCTTGTAACGCTCACTTAAACATCCTGTTACAAAAACTTTATCGACATCGCCATCGGCCTTTTTTTGCACATATTCTAAAATGGTATTAACACTTTCTTCTTTGGCATTATTAATAAATCCACAGGTATTAATCACCACAATATTGCCTTCTTCTTCGTGTACAACATCTTTTCCGCTGGCTTGTAATTGTCCCATTAAAACCTCGCTGTCGTAAACATTTTTACTACAACCAAGGGTCACAACATTAATTCTATTCTTCTTAAGTGATTTCGTTCTCATACCAAAATTTAAGTGTGCAAAGATACGGAATGATTTATGATTTTTGATTTAAAGAACGTATCAATGCCGTTTGTAATATGAGTAATTATACAACTATATTAAACTTTTTATATATTTATAAGTCCAAACCTGAAAACCTACTCTTATGAAAACTACATTTTATTTCCTTTTATTAGCCTTTGGCTTATGTTTTAGTTGCGCATCAGATGACTCAACTACAGAACCTGAGCAAACTGATGACGAACTTTATTTTCCAGCTTTAAATTCTGATACTTGGGAGACAAAATCCATTTCAGATTTAAGTTGGAATGAAAATGAACTACAACCCTTACTCGATTTTCTTGAAGAAAAAAATACTAAAAGTTTTATCATACTTCATAATGGAAAAATAGTTATAGAAGAATATTTTAACACTCACAATGACTCAAAATTATGGTACTGGGCAAGTGCTGGCAAAACCTTAACTACTGCTGT
>JBAQZZ010000030.1:0-12072 GCA_049791475.1 Flavobacteriaceae bacterium
GGTAATTATCTCAATAATTTACTATAAATGCTTATTATAAATATAGTTTGAATTCATTTTCAACCAAACAAACACAAATTAAATGAATTTAAGAAAAAGATGAAAATGTTGTACCTATGTTGTACCCAAACAAAAAAAGCCTTTACAAGAAATCTTGTAAAGGCCTGGTACTGAAGACGGGACTTGAACCCGTACGTCCTAATGGACATTGGATTTTAAGTCCAACGTGTCTACCAATTCCACCACTTCAGCATTGGTATGTTTTTAAGAAAGTTTCAGAGCGAAAGACGGGATTTGAACCCGCGACCCCCACCTTGGCAAGGTGATGCTCTACCCCTGAGCTACTTTCGCAGTCTTTATAATGAACGTGCAATATCGCTATTGCGGATGCAAATTTAAAATATTTCTAGGAATTGCAAAGCCTTTTATTGAAATAAATAAAAATAATTTTAAGCTTGTTTTTTCTTGACTAGCATACGCTTAATTTCATTTAATTTCATAAGTGCTTCAACAGGTGTAAGTGTATCAATATCAATGTGTAAAATCTCTTCTTTAATATTTTCAAGTAGTGGATCATCCAAATTAAAAAAGCTCAATTGCATATCATCTTTAATCAATTTCACCTTATCTGTAAGTTCTTCACTAGAATGAGATTGCTCCAATTTCTTCAAAATGGTATTTGCCCGATGCAAAACTTGTTGAGGCATTCCTGCCATTTTAGCCACATGAATACCAAAACTATGTGCGCTTCCACCTTCAACCAGTTTTCTTAAAAACAATACATTGTCTTTTAATTCTTTTACGGACACATTAAAGTTTTTTATGCGTCCAAAAGTTTCACTCATTTCATTCAATTCATGATAATGTGTTGCAAATAATGTTTTTGGTTTTGCGGGATGCTCATGTAAATATTCACTAATAGCCCATGCTATTGAAATACCATCATAAGTACTTGTACCTCGTCCAATTTCATCAAGTAACACCAAACTTCTATTGGAAATATTATTCAAAATAGACGCTGTTTCATTCATTTCAACCATAAAGGTCGATTCGCCCATGGAGATATTATCACTGGCGCCTACTCTGGTAAAAATCTTATCTACCAATCCTATGCGTGCTGATTCTGCTGGCACAAAACTACCTATTTGAGCCAATAATACAATTAATGCTGTTTGACGTAAAATAGCAGACTTACCAGACATATTGGGGCCAGTTATCATAATGATTTGTTGACCTGTTCTATCCAGAAACACATCATTAGCAATATAAGCTTCGCCAATTGGCAATTGCTTTTCTATTACAGGATGACGGCCGTTATTTATATCTAAATCGAACGAGTCATCAATTGTTGGATATACATAATTATTATCTTTTGCCAACTGTGCAAACCCACATAAACAATCTAATTGTCCTATTAAATATGCATTTTGCTGTATAGGTTTTATATATTGATTAAGCCACATGACCAATTCAGAAAACAACTGAATTTCTATAGCTTGAATTCTGTCTTCAGCACCTAAAATTTTAGCTTCATATTCTTTAAGTTCTTCAGTAATGTAACGCTCTGCATTCACTAATGTTTGCTTACGTATCCATTCTTCAGGAACTTTATCTTTATGCGTATTTCGTACTTCTATGTAATAGCCAAAAACGTTATTTGATGCGATTTTAAGTGAAGTAATACCAGTGCGTTCGCTTTCGCGTTCAAGCATCTTATCTAAGTAATCTTTACCAGATTTTGATAAGCCTCTTAATTCATCTAATTCCGAAGAAAAACCAGCAGCAATACTATTCCCTTTTAACACATTTACTGGTGCATCTTCTTTTAAAGTTTCCTTTATTTTTTCACGTAGTACATCGCAACTTTGAAGTGTATCACCAATAATTTTAAGCGATTCATTCTCACAATTGGAAGCTAGTGCTTTTATAGGCACAATAGCTTCTAAAGAATTTTTAAGCTGAATAACTTCTCTCGGACTTACTTTTCCTGTCGCCGTTTTTGAAATTAAACGTTCTAAATCGCCAATATGCTTGATATGATTTTGAACCTTCTGCAGTACGGTGTTTTCTTTTGTCAAGTAATCAACCACTTCATGGCGTTGTTTAATCTTCTCTACATTTTTTAAAGGTAATGCCAACCAACGCTTAAGTAGCCTTCCGCCCATTGGCGAAATGGTTTTGTCAATTACGTTTAGAAGTGTAACCGCATTGTTATTTGTTGAATTATAAAGCTCTAAATTTCTAATCGTGAATTTATCCATCCACACATAATCATCTTCTGCAATTCTAGAAATAGATGTGATATGTTGAAGCTTATGATGCTGAGTTTCGCCTAAATAATGTAAGATGGAACCTGACGCAATAATGCCTTCATATAAATCTTCAATACCAAAACCTTTTAAGGTCTTCGTATCAAAATGCTTGATGAGTGTTTCGTGCGCATAATCAGCTTGATACACCCAATCTTCCATGTAAAAAGTATGGAAATCATCTCCGAAAGTATCTTTAAATGTGGTTCGTTTTTGCTTGGAAACTAATACCTCACTCGGACTAAAATTTTGAAGCAGTTTATCAATATATTCTGCATTACCCTGAGACGTTAAAAACTCGCCAGTAGAAATATCTAAAAATGAAATGCCAATATATTTTTTATCAAAATATACAGAACATAAAAAGTTATTTGATTTTGAGACTAAAACCTCATCATTAAGGGCAACTCCTGGAGTAACCAATTCGGTAACACCTCGTTTTACAATAGTCTTTGTTTGCTTTGGGTCTTCTAACTGGTCGCAAATAGCAACACGTTCTCCTGCTTTTACCAACTTGGGTAAATAGGTGTTTATGGAGTGATGCGGAAATCCTGCCAACTCTATTTCACTTTCACTACCTGCGCCACGTTTGGTTAAAATAATGCCTAAAATACCAGCAGCTTTAATAGCATCGCTTCCAAAAGTTTCGTAAAAATCGCCTACACGAAATAGTAACAAGGCATCAGGATACTTTGCTTTTATAGCATTGTATTGCTTCATTAATGGTGTTACTTTTTTTGCTTTTTTAGCCAATGGGAAAGTGGTTTATTGTGTTATTTCTACGAAAATTGTAGCATGCAATGTACCACTAATTTGATGTTTTTTGAAGCTGATTTTTTAGAAGTTATCTACAATTAAGAAGAGATTTCAACAATCTAAGCGTCATTACAAGGGAAGAATGACCGAAGCAATCTTTTGAATAGAAACTAAATACAAACAGATTTCTACGTCGCACACTGCTCGCAATGACGGATCGTTTCTTATTTTAAGTACATGAGAGTGAGATTACCACGTCGCTCCGCTCCTCGTAATGACGTTACCCTACAATATTAACAATTTTGCCAGGAACTACAATTACTTTTTTAGGCGTTCTACCCGCCAATTGTTCTTGTGTTTTTTTGTGAGCCATAACTGCTTTTTCAATATCATCCTTACTCATATCCATGGGTAATTCCATCGTGAAACGCATTTTACCATTAAATGAAATGGGGTAATTTTTGCTACTTTCTATTAAATGGCTTGCATCAAACTCTGGGAAAGGCGCAGTTGAAATAGATTCGCTGTGTCCTAACTGATTCCATAATTCTTCAGCAATATGTGGCGCATAAGGCGAAATTAAAATCAATAACGGTTCTAAGATTTCTTTTGATGCACATTTTTGAGCCGTTAACTCATTAGCAGCAATCATAAACGTTGAAACCGAGGTATTAAACGAAAAATTCTCAATATCTTCTTGAACCTTTTTAATGGTTTTATGAAGTGTTTTAAAAGCCTCCCCTAACCCCTCCGAAGGAGGGGAACTCTCACTCGAAACATAAAAACTTCCGTTTTCTCCTTGGTGGTATAATTTCCATAATTTTTTCAGGAAATTGTGCACCCCTGTAATACCTGCTGTATTCCAAGGTTTGTATTGCTCTAAAGGGCCTAAAAACATTTCGTAGAGACGTAAACTGTCTGCTCCGTAATCTGCAACAATATTGTCTGGGTTAACAACGTTGTATTTAGATTTGGACATTTTTTCGACTTCGCGAGAAACTTTAAAAGCCCCTCCTAAATCCTCCCCAAGAGGGAGGACTTGCCCACTCTCACCTATAAAAATGGCATTTTTATACTCTTCTCTCCAATTTCTGAATGCTTCAATGTCTAATTCGTTTGATGCATTTACAAAAGAGACATCTGCATGAGTTTTAATTATATTGAATATATTTTTATTAAAGCCTATTGAGTCAATATTATATTTCTCCTTTGCTATTTTTCTTCCTAATTCGATGTAAAAATCAACAAGCTTATTTTTTTTCTTCAAAAACTCCAAATCGTCAGGATCTTTAGTTCTTGGGTTCACCGTTATTTTCAAAAGACCTCTATTTTCTTCTGAAATAAATACATTTTTAATAAATGAAAGTTCTGAAACCAGTTCATCTGGATAATCATCTTCATTCACTATCTGTAATCCTGCTCTATAAACAAAAGCACTAGTCCCCAAAATCATACCTTGGTTAATCAGCTTTTTCGCATATTCGTCAACTGGGACAAGGCCTTTATCAAACAAGAATTTCTGCCAAAAACGAGAGTACAATAAATGCCCTGTGGCATGCTCGCTTCCGCCAATGTATAAATCGACATCTTTCCAATAATTAAGCGCTTCTTTACTTGCAAACTCTTCAGTATTATTAGCATCCATATAACGGTTAAAATACCATGAACTTCCTGCCCACCCTGGCATGGTATTCAATTCTAAAGGGTAAACCCCGTTATGAGATTCCTCGTCACTCGTGCCTCGTTCTGTCGGAAAGACAAGATTGTTACTAACCACTTCATTTTTATTTGTATCCCAAGCCCAAACCGTGGCATTTCCTAATGGTGGTTCGCCGGTTTCGGTTGGTAAATATTTTTCTACTTCTGGTAATTTTATTGGTAAATGTGTTGCATCAATCATTTGTGGCATGCCATTTACATAATATACCGGGAAAGGTTCGCCCCAATAACGCTGACGCGAAAACACAGCATCGCGCAAACGGTAATTGGTTTTCCCTTGGCCTTGGCCTAGTTTTTCTAATTCGACAATGACTTTTTTAGTGGCTTCTTTATAGCCTAGACCATCTAAAAACCCTGAATTTTTTAAAACGAATCCAGACTTTTCAGTAAAAGCTTCCTCCCCCAGCCCCTCCGAAGGAGGGGAGTTCTTACTCGAGCCCTTATTACCAAAAAGATTAAATATATTGGGAATTGGAATATTAAAATGTTTTGCAAAGGCATAATCGCGTTCATCACCACATGGCACCGACATCACTGCTCCTGTTCCGTAACCCGCCAAAACGTAATCTCCAATCCAAATAGGAATTGGTTCTTTTGTAAATGGATGTTCTGCATAAGCTCCCGTAAATACTCCTGAAATGGTTTTTACATCTGCCATTCTATCGCGCTCACTTCGCTTTGCGGTTGCAAGAGTATAAGCTTCAACAGCTTCTTTTTGTTCTGGGGTTGTTATTTGTGAAACTAGTTCATGTTCTGGAGCTAGCGTCATAAAACTAACACCGAAAATGGTGTCGGGGCGTGTGGTGAAGACTTCAATCCCCCTAGCCCCCGAAGGGGGGATTTGCTCACTCATAAGTGAATCACTCTTGACTGATTCTCTTTGAGATAATTCTTTTTTTATTTTTTCTAAAACAGCTTCAATGTTTCCTAGTACTTCTTCATTTTTAAATCGAATGACTTTAAAATAATCATTTTCTAAAATTTCTGTTCGTTTTGCATCTTCTTCAATTTGAGGTTCATGAATTTTACCATCAACTTCAATAATTAATCGTTTTCTCAAACAAACAAAATCAACAATATAATCGCCTATTAAATGTTGCTGTCTAAACTTAGCTTCTAATTTCTTACCTCTTAAACCTTGCCATAATACAGCTTCTGCTTGAGTAGGATTCGCACGCATTTCTTTAGCTCTTTCTAAAATTAAATGCGAATTATTACCACCTGTCATATACCCTGCCCGAGTATGCGAGCCTGCTTTCGCTTCCCCTGTGAGGAAGGATAGGATGGGGAATGTCACAGAAGCTCCAACAGATTTTCCAATCCAGTTACGCTGACTTTCCTTTAAAGAATCTGTCCAATCTATTTTATTTAAACCTTGAAGCAAACGTTCTGCATAAGCAGAAATTCGCATACTCCATTGTGTCATCTTCTTTCTAATTACAGGATGGCCACCACGTTCTGAAACACCATTTACTATTTCATCATTGGCTAAAACGGTTCCCAATGCAGGACACCAGTTGACTTCGGTTTTAGCTAAATAAGTAAGTCTATATTGTAATAAAATTTGTTGTTGTTTTACATCATCAAAAGCGTTCCACTCTTCCGCAGAAAACGATTCAATATTATCATCACAAACCGCATTTACAGTTGCGTTTCCTTTCGCAGAAAAAATAGTTTCTAATGTAGAAATATCTTCAGCTTTATCATTTTCATTGTTATACCATGAATTAAATAATTGAATAAAAATCCACTGTGTCCATTTGTAATAACTTGGGTCAGACGTTCTAACCTCACGCGACCAATCGAACGAAAATCCAATTTGATCTAACTGACGACGGTAGGTTTTAATGTTTTCAGCAGTTGTAATTGCAGGATGTTGACCGGTTTGAATCGCATACTGTTCCGCAGGCAATCCAAAAGAATCATAGCCTTGAGGATGCAACACATTAAACCCTTGATGGCGTTTGTAGCGCGCATAAATATCTGAAGCAATATACCCTAACGGATGCCCAACATGTAAACCCGCACCGCTTGGGTAAGGAAACATATCCAAAACATAAAACTTAGGAGCCCCCTCCATATCCCCCGAAAGGGGAGGGTTTTGTGCATGAAAAGTTTTATTAACTTTCCAATATTTTTGCCACTTTTCTTCGATTTTATTGAAATCGTACTTCATATAATTACTGCTAACGTGTTCTTAAAACGTCATTGCGAAAGAGGTACGATTGTGGCAATTTTTATAATTGAAACTATAATTAAACAGATTCCCACACTTCGCTCGGAATGACGAATTTGAAAGCGCAAATTTACGTTTTATAAATAAACTTAAAAACCTTTTATATAATGAACTCATATTGACTTTTTCTGTTTCCTAAAAAACGGCTAAAATCAGTTCGTATTTCAGCTATTTTCTTACTCGCAGCGATGCTATGACTTTCAAAAATAGTTTCATCTGAACAAATTTTATCTCTCCCGATAATTATCGGGATTCGGTTAAAAATTAAAAGTCAATATGAGTTTATTAAGTATAAAACTATGCCGTTTTCATAATATAAATTTACTTTTGATGGCTTAATACCAAAGCATTGAATTCAAATATTTATAAAGCTCATTTTGCTCTTTTAGGCGCTAACTTAATTTACGGTGCCAACTACATTATTGCAAAAGGTATTATGCCTCAAAAAATTAGTCCGAATGCTTTTGTTTTTATTCGCTTAGCTTCCTGCATCATTTTGTTTTGGGGTATTAAATTTTTATTTGTGAAAGAAAAAGTTGAGCGAAAAGACTTTTTAAGATTAGCGCTTTGTGGTTTACTTGGTGCTTCGGCTAATATGCTGTTTTTCTTTCATGGCATTAATTTAACATCACCAGTTGATGCTTCAATAATTATGACGACAACACCAGTTATTGTGCTCATATTTAGCTTTATAATTTTAAAAGAACCTTTAACCAAAAACAAATTAATTGGTATTACAATTGCTGGTATTGGGGCTATATTCCTTATTCTATATGGAAATAAAGCTGCTGGAACGAGCTCATTTTTAGGCAATCTATTTGTGTTTTTAAACGCCTCTAGCTACGGCCTTTACTTAGTTATCGCCAAAACTTTAATGAAAAAATATCATGCCATAACCGTTATTAGTTGGATGTTTTTATTCGGGTTAATTTTTGTTACGCCAATAGCTTTTAACGATTTTGCAAACACTAATTTTAAAGCTTTCACTACCAATACTTATTTTGTTATTGGTTACGTTGTGCTTTTTACAACATTTTTAGCTTATTTATTCAATGTTTATGCGCTAAAATTTGTAACGCCATCGGTTACTAGTAGTTATATTTATTTACAACCTGTAATTAGCTTTTTAATGGTTAGTTTATATGCCTATATTTTAATGAAAGATGAATACGCACAAGACATTAACATTATTAAAATATTAAGCTGTTTAATGGTTGTTATTGGTGTTTATATTATTAGTAAACGACCCAAGAAATTAGCTTAATACAACTTAAACGCAACAATGTTGAAATGTTTTAGTTAATATACTTATTTGAAGAGATTCCCTCCCGATAGCTATCGGTATCGGGAATGAGAATTTTAAATGAAATCAAAAGACTTTTCGTCTTTTGAAGTTTTATTAAAATACTTTATTATTTTTACTCAATTAATCTTATTGTTACATGAGTTCATCATTTGAAAAACATCAAAAGCGCAAACTAATTTCTTCATACTTTTCAGTAGTATTAAGTATTGCTTTAGTCTTGTTTTTACTAGGTTTATTAGGCCTGTTAATTTTGAATGCTAAAAAAGTATCGGATCATTTTAAAGAACAAGTTGTTGTGACTATTTACTTAAAAGATACTGCTAAAGACGTTGAAACCAAACAACTTGAAAAAAGTTTAGTTATGGCAGATTATGTAAAATCTACCGAATATGTATCAAAAGAGCAGGCAGCCGAATTTATGAAAGCTGAAAACGGTGAAGATTTTATGGATTTTGTGGGTTATAATCCGTTACAGAATTCTATTGATGTGCATTTAAAAGCAGATTTTGTAACCTCTGAACATCTTGAGAAAATTTCCGCAGAAGCGTTAAACAAAAACTTTGTTGATGAAGTGACTTACGATAACGACTTAGTAAACCTGATGAACGATAATGTGAAAAAAATCAGTTTTTGGGTACTCGTTATTAGTGCTATTTTTACCTTAATTGCTGTTTTATTGATTAATAGTTCTATTCGTTTAGCGGTTTACTCCAAACGATTTACTATTAAAACGATGCAAATGGTTGGCGCCACAAAACAGTTTATTCGTCGCCCGTTTGTTTGGAAAAGTGTTCGTTTAGGGATGATTGGAGCTATAATAGCCTTAATAGGAATGGCTATTGTTTTATACTATTTAAACAAAACCTTCTCTGATTTACAGCTACTTAGTAATCCCATTTTGGTCACTTTACTTTTTGTACTAATTTTTGCTTTAGGTATTGTTATTACTTGGATAAGCACACATATTGCGACACAACGTTTTTTAAATTTGAAAACCGACGAGTTGTATTATTAATAATTTACAAAAGCCTTAACAACTGTTTTTAAATAAATACGTTAATTTGCACACTAATTTATAAAAACATGGGAGAGAAAAAACGAAAAGAAGCTACAAAACCCGTTTTTGTATTTGGAAAGAAAAACTATAAATTTATGTTTATAGGTTTAGCCATTATTGCAGTTGGTTTTATTTTAATGTCTGGCGGGGGTAGTGATGACCCCAATGTTTTTAATCCTGAGATTTTTAATTTTAGAAGAATCCGTTTAGCGCCAATGCTTGTCCTTATTGGTTTTGGTATCGAGATTTATGCTATTTTATTGAATCCTGATAAGAAGTAACTAAACTAATTTTTTAGCAAATTCTTTAGCTATCTCTTTTACATAACTATACCCATTTTTCATCGCATCATCTAAGTTTTTAGAATGATGTAAAACGGCATCAGCATAATGTATTCCAAGTTCTTTAATACTATTTTCATCTAAATCAATAGCACCACAAAACGCTGCTACTTTTATTTGCTTAGCTTTGGCGGAAGACATAACACCCTGAATTGTTTTGCCTGAAAATGTTTGAGTATCTAGCTTCCCTTCACCAGTAATAATCCAATTTGCGCCTTCAATTAGATTATCAAAATCGGCTAAATTTTTAATGATCTGAATACCAGGTTCTAAAACACCATTTAAAAATACTTTTGAAGCAATTCCCATGCCGCCAGCGGCACCTGCTCCTTTTACAGATTGTGCATCTATGCTAAAAGTGGCATTAATAATTTTAGATATTGATTGCAAGCCTTTATCAAGCAGCTCAATATCTTCTTTTGAGGCTCCTTTTTGAGAACCATAAATATGAGCTGCTCCATTTTTTCCGTATAACGGATTTGTAACATCACATGCCACTTCAAATTCAATATCGTTTAGTTTTGGATTTACTTTAGACGTATCAATAGAAATTATTTCAGACAAATTAGCACCAATTGGCTTTAGTTCTTGATTATTTTTATCTAAAAAACGATAGCCTAAAGCGGTTGCCATACCAATACCACAATCGTTGGTTGCGCTTCCTCCAATTCCTAAAATGATTTTTTTTGCGCCTTTAGTAATGGCGTTTAAAATCATTTCTCCTGTTCCTAAAGTGGTAGCGTTTTTGCAATCAAATTGCTCAGGTTTTAAAAGTTTTACACCAGAAGCTTCAGCCATTTCAATAAACGCTGTTTTTGTAGTTTTAGAATATAGATAAGAGGCCTTTACTGGATTAAAAAAAGGATTGTTTACCTCAACATTTACAACTTCTCCTTTTAGATAAAAATTTACAACCTCAATTGTACCATCACCACCATCAGCCAATGGGAGTTTTATAATTTCGACATCAGATTTTACGGCGTTAATACCTTTTTCAACAGCATTACAAAACTCTAATCCTGTTAATGAATTTTTAAATTTATCTGGTGCTAGAATTATTTTCATGTAACCAAACTTAAAATTTTAACCAAAAATAGTAGGAACAAAGTAACTAAAAGTTACAATGATTATAAAAAATGCTACTAATATGTACACTTCCTTAATCATAAAGTCTTCTTTTTTTATACTTACGTTAAAATTTGAAATACTTTTAATTTCTATTTTACTTGTTAATGCACTAACCGCATAAGCAACTACCAATGCTATTATGACACCGGTAAAGTTTAGCCAAATCCAAAAAATATTAAATCCTAAATCTATATGAAATAATTCTTGAATCGTTTTTGAAAAAACCAAGTTGATAAGTACTGCCGAAATAATAGCGGCATTCATCCCTATATGGTTGACTTTTTTTGAAAAGAATGCTAAAAAGAAAGTAACCAATACAGGACCGTAAAAAACAGAACCAATGGCATTTATAATTTCTATAACCGCACTTTTACTGCCTCCAAAAAGAAATGCGCTTGCAATACATACCATACCCCAAAATACTACTGATCCTTTAGAAATAAACATGTATTTTTTTGTACTTAATTTTTTCTCTCCTCGGTTAAAAAAGTCTTCCACGGTCACAGCAGAAAGAGAATTTACCGTTGAACTTAAAGATGACATGGCTGCTGAAAGTATTCCAACCATCAAGATACCAATAAGACCGTGAGGTAAATATTTCATAATAAAAACAGGAATCATTAAATCTGCTTTAATGCCGCTTATAGCAAATTCTTCAGGAAAATATTTTTGCGTTGTATCTGCTATTTCTTGTAAAAAATCTGGAGCTAATGTTACCAAACCGCCAATGACTAATCCCATTACAGAATATATTAATACCACAGGAAACCTTAATAAACCATTTGCTAATAATAATTGACGTATGGTTTTTTCGTTTTTTGCCGATAACATACGTTGTGCTTGTGTTTGGTCGCATCCATAATATGACGCATAAAGAAAAAAGCCACCAATTATCATTGGTAACAAACCATATTCGTTCCCTTCTCCTATTCCTAAATTATAGTCTATAACTTGTAACCTTTCAGGAGAAAATCCTTCAGCTAAACCTCCGTGTTCTTGTAAAAGATTCCATCCGAAATATAAGGAGATAATTAACCCTGCAAATAAATTACCTGCCATACTATTTGATAAAGTATCAAGCAAAATACCTTGTACACAAATAACTATTAACGATGAAGAAGCTGCTTTTAATGCCATTGAAC
Source organism: Flavobacteriaceae bacterium (assembly GCA_049791475.1). Classification (GTDB taxonomy): domain Bacteria; phylum Bacteroidota; class Bacteroidia; order Flavobacteriales; family Flavobacteriaceae; genus CAXBID01. Next base: position 11,995 of record JBAQZZ010000030.1, read on the forward strand.
ATTTAATAAATATTGGTAAAAAACGAATAGCCATTATAAAAGAAAGAGAATTTTCATATAATTCTGAAAAAAGATATG
>JBAQZZ010000031.1:0-1643 GCA_049791475.1 Flavobacteriaceae bacterium
ATTTAATAATTGGATATTTACTATTAACCAACTATGACAGAATTGCGAAATGGCTAAATCGGAAAGAAAAAAACGTTGGGTAACACCGTATATAATTTATTGCTAGTTCTAGCCTACTTACGAAAATCCTCGCGGACTTTCTTTGTCCGTAATTATTAACTAAATTAGTTGTTTGAAACGCGCAACAAACCATATACAACAACGTTGTGTGCAAGTTTGACCCGTCCTGAAATAAGGCTACATAATTTTAAACATTATGTATAGAAATGACAAAGTAATTAGACGTTACAGTGAACCTTTTAAATTAAAGATTTTAGCCGAACTTACAATAGGAAAACACACAAAGAGTGACCTCTGTAAACTCTACTCTATCGCACCTACAACTGTGAATGTGTGGATTAAAAAGTACAATCGTAAAGACTTAATGAACACCAGAGTAAAAGTGGAAACTAAAGACGAAATATCTAGAATTAAAGCACTTCAAAAAGAGATTGAACAGCTTAAAAAACTACTGCTTAAAAAGGATCTTGATGCTATGGTAGAAGAATCCTATTTAGAAGTAGCAGCAGAAGATCTTGGCTACAAGTCTATTGCTGAACTAAAAAAAAAGTTAAGTATAAAGCCTTAATTAAAGCCAAAGAGAAATCTAAGGGATTTGCTTCTATTTCAACTATAGCTGGTTGTTTTGGGCTTAAACGCGATGCGTATTATAAATACAAATCTAGAGCTGATAACCGTTTAAAACTAGAACAACTCATTATAAACATAGTTAGAAAAAGACGCAAATCTCTTCCTAGAGAAGGCGTAAGAAAACTTATAAAATCATTAAATATAGATTTTAATAAAGCCAATATTAAGGTTGGCAGAGATACTTTATTTAGTGTTCTTAGAAAACACCAAATGCTAACACTTAGAAAGAAAACCAGTGCTAGAACCACTAACTCATATCATCGTTTTTATAAGTATAGTAACATTATAAAAGACTTAAAAATTACAAGACCTAACCAAGTTTGGGTTTCGGATATCACATACATTAGAACTGTAAAAGGCTTTTGTTACTTAGCTTTAATAACTGATATGTATTCTAGGAAAATAGTGGGTTATGACCTGAGTGATAGCCTGGAGCTAAAAGGATGTGTGAGAGCAATAAATAAGGCCATTTATCAAGCTAAAAACATTAATGGACTAATACACCACTCTGATAGAGGAATACAGTATTGTAGTAATGTATATACACAAATATTGAAAAGAAAAAAAATAGATATTAGTATGACAGAAGAAAATCATTGTTACGAAAATGCTATGGCAGAGCGAGTGAATGGCATCTTAAAAGATGAGTTTTATCTAGACCAAACCTTTGATAGTGTAGCACACGCAAAGAGAGCTGCAAAAAGTGCAATTAATTTATACAACGAAGTAAGATTACATTTATCTTTAGATTATAAAACACCAAATATGGTATATAAATTATCAGCTTAATTCAATTTTAACCTGTAGCCATATTTCAGGACAAGACATTAAACCACATCAAAAAAAATTACAGCAAAAAAAAATATACGGATTATTTTATTATATTTGTACGTATAAATAATATTGTGATGGATACAAAATTGACTTTAAAACTGAATCAAAGAATTATTGAA
>JBAQZZ010000032.1:0-25596 GCA_049791475.1 Flavobacteriaceae bacterium
AACCTAACATTATATTAGCATATAGTTTTATAGCTTTTTCTTATGGGTTTATGAAGGCAGGATTATTTACGAATTCGTTATCTGAAAGGGAAAGCAAAAAGGCTTTTAAATCAGCTTTATCTAGGGCGGTTAACCCAACACCACCTTGAGCTACTTTTTTCATTAAAGGAGCCAATAGTTGATGAGTTTTTTAAACCTTCAATGTAATGATTTATAACGTCTTCAAGCGTTGCAAATCTACCATTATGCGCAAAAGGTTTTCCCCAAATCAGATTTCCTTCTTCCGATAGTTTAAGAATCCAAAAATCATAAGTTCCTTTGTTTCCAGTAATATAAACATCGTTACTATCCGAAGAGCCTATTATGATGTAATTATTGGTTTCAACTTGAATGGTCTCGCAAGACGTATCAGTAAACGTACCACCAAAAATTTACTCGATTGCTTTCTCCTGAAAAGCCGAACGATTTTTTCCAAGTTATATTTCCAGAAGCATCTATTTTTGATGTACAAAAATCTTCAAAACCATTATTTTCTGACAGATTGCCATAATTACTTTGCACATGCCCAAAAATGGTATAACCGCCATTTTGAGTTTTAGTTATAGTTTGAGCACTTTCGTTTTTTGAACCACTTAAGGTTTTTACAAATGCGATATTTTTTGAATGATCCTCAACTTTTTAGTATTTCCATCATCATTTTTAGTGCAACTTAGAATGATAGAGAAGTTAAGCACCGTAAATAAAATGATGTATGGATATGGTTTTTTCATTTTGGAAAGAAAGACTTTTTATAAATCACTTTTTCTAACCACAAATAACCCACGATTAATATCGCTAATAACAATATTACCGCTTTCAAAATAAGGATATATACTCCAAACGCCATCAAATCCTGCAGCATTATTTTCTGGGTAAGTGTCAAAAAAAGCAGTTTCTATAAACGTTTGACTGCCTATTTGAGAAATATCTAAAGCCCTTAGGCCGGCTGTATAACTTGCTTGATAATAGAAATTTCCTTTTACATAACCGTTATGATCTATGGCTTCTGTTGGACCTAAATAATCGAAATGAAACGCTGGATTATCTAAATCAGTAAAATCGAAAATAATGGTTCTAGTATTTATTACAATATCTTTTTCATCTAATTCATCACCTAAAATAAAATATCTCATATCTTCTGTAAACCAGCCTTGGTGTGCATATCGCACATTACTGTAACTAATAGTAGATATTATTGTTGGGTTAGATTTATTAGTAACATCTGCAATAACCACTTCGTTTTCATTACTGCCAATTAGAATTTCTTTTCCAGTATAATCAGTATCTGGACCAGAATAAGTTACTACTTGGGCATCGTGAGAATATCCACCTTCTGAAAACCCGCCTTCTAAAACAGGATTTTTTGGATCTTGTATGTTTATAAAAACAGGGCCACCTGCAAAAGTATTATTGCGGTTTCCACCAACAATGTAGGCATAGCCACTGTCTTCGTTTATCACAATGTTATGTGCTCTTCCAATACCTGTTAATCTAGTATCTGCAGTAAATGTTTCTGGCGGATTTGTTACATTTCGCAAACGCGTTAAATCGAAAACTTGCATACCATGGTCGTCATTACAATTAGGGTCGCTAAAGCTACAATCGGCAACTATAAATGCATGGTCTTTATAAACTTTTACATCACGCCAAGGGCTGCTTGTGGTTGCTGTAGGTAAATTGCCTAAGTAAATTGGGTTTTCGGTATCTGTAATATTAACAAAAGCGGTATTAGCATTTGTTGCAATTAAGGCGTATTCATTTCCAGTAGTAGTGTCTGTCCAGCCCCAGGAGTCGTTTCCTCCTGTAGCTCCGAAAGTGTTTAAGGGTATTTGTGCCATTAAATCGTAACCGTTACATGGATAAACACCAGCAAAACCATTTTCGCATTTTGAAATTGGAGTTGGACCAGTTTCGATAACTAGGATTTTTTCAACAGGTTCATTATTACAACCTTGAAAAGTTGAAAATAAAATCATTATCATTAAAAACAACGAGGTTTTACATAGTAGTTTCATTCTTTTAGCAATTTTTCAAAATTTAGGACGACTCATAATAGAACGCTCTGTTTTTTACAATTATTGCTGTAAATATGTTAAGCGATTCTTAACAAAGTTAATTTATTAAAACTAATTGTACTTGTAACTAGTCGAATATATTGCAAAAACCAAACAGGTATTAATTTTAAAAGTTAAAAGGCGTTGTTTTACAAATTGCTTCTTATTTTTGCATTATGATAGAAGATAAAAATCAGCAACTTACTCAATTAAGTGATTTAGGAGAATTTGCACTCATAGAGCATTTAACTAAAAATTTTAAAGTAAAACACAAATCAACCATCAGAGGTATTGGCGACGATGCGGCTGTTTTAAATTTTAATAAAAAGAAAATAGTAGTAACCACAGATTTATTGGTTGAAGGCGTGCATTTCGATTTAAGTTATATGCCTTTAAAACACCTTGGTTATAAAGCTGTAATTGTCAACTTATCAGATGTTTATGCTATGAATGCTACGGCAACACAGGTCACTGTTTCTGTAGCGGTTTCAAACCGATTTCCCTTAGAAGCTTTGGAAGAATTATATGCAGGAATTGAAACAGCGGCCAGTATTTATAATATTGATGTTATTGGCGGCGATACAACATCTTCAACAACTGGTTTATTAATTTCGGTTACCGCAATTGGTGAAGTTGAAGCCGACACTGAAGTTTATAGAAATGGCGCAAAACCAAATGATTTATTAGTGGTTTCTGGTGATTTAGGTGCCGCATACATGGGTCTTCAAATACTTGAACGTGAAAAAGAAGTGCATAAAGTAAACCCAAATAATCAACCAGATTTAGAGCCGTATACTTATATTATTGAGCGTCAATTAAAACCTGAAGCTCGTAAAGATATTATAAAACTGCTGAGTGATTTGAAGGTAAAACCAACGGCTATGATTGATATTAGCGATGGGTTATCTTCTGAAATTATTCATTTATGCAAACACAGTAAAGTAGGATGCGATTTATATGAAGGTAAAATTCCGTTGGATCCTCAAGTTATTTCTACCTGTGAAGAATTTAATATTGATAGTACTACAGTAGCTTTAAATGGTGGTGAAGATTATGAACTTTTGTTCACCGTTTCTCAAGATGATTTCCCTAAAATAAAAGCAAACCCAAACTTAACCGTTATAGGTTTTATGAAAGAAGAAAAAGAAGGGATACATTTAGTAACTCGAGCAGAAACTAGAATTCCTTTAAAGGCGCAAGGGTGGAAAAATTTTAATGCTTAAAAACCAACAAACGATTCTTTTTAAGAATATTTTTTACAATGCGTTTATGATGAATATGCTCTAAAACATCATTTATTTCTTTGAATTTTGGTGTAAGTTCAGTTAAATCTCCGCTAGCGTTTATGGTTAACTCGTTTTGGCAGTTTTTACAAGTGTATTCTTTAACATGATTAGTCACTTTTCTGGTAACGCGGTAATCATGACCAAACATCTTGCAATGAATGTTTTTCATCTTTTTTAAATGTTATTAATTAATATCTTTTTAGGAGAGACCCTTTAAAAGTATTAAAAACATTTTGAACTTATTAACAAGATGTTAATAAATCGATGAAGCGAGAGTTTTTTCCTTTAAACGTTGTGTTCTGCTAGCATGAATTCGTTCTAGTATCGCATTTATTTCTTTAAATTTAGGAGTAAGCTCTGTTAAGCTACCATTACTATTTGTAGTTAATTGTTTTTGGCAATGACTACAAGTGTATTCTTTAACGTGGTAAGTCACTTTTTTTGTTACCTGATAATTATGGCCAACAAGATTGCAGAACATTTTTGGAATTAAAGTAGTTTTTCTCATGATAAAAATAATTTGGTGGTTAAATTTATATAAAAAAAACAAATAAACGTTAAAACGTCACATATTTTCGATGAAATGCACTATTTCGATTAAAAACGCACTCTTATTTTCAATATGACTCATATGTCCATCTGGAAATTCGACAACTTTTACGTTTGCCTTTTTGGCTTGATTAATTAAGCTATCAAATTCTAAAACAGGATCCTTTTTACTAATAATCATCATTTTTTTTAACTTTGGATTTTGTAAAATGTGTTCTCTATTTTTTCTAATTTTCATGCCTTCTAACGCAGCAATAATACCTTGTAAAGGTGTTTGCAGCGCTTCTTCAACTATTTCTTTGATGTTTTCAGAAAACAAAGTTCTGTTTTTTGGTCTGAATAAATTTGCGATTCCCATTTTAACGAATAGTCTATGACTTTCTTTAACTGCAAGTATGGCTCTGTCTCTATTATTTTTTCTTTCAAGATGATCTTCCTCGGCAGTAGAATTCATTAAACATAGGCCGTTAACCATATCTGGATTTTCTTCCGCGAAAGCGAGTACTACATAACCACCCATAGAATGCCCAATAAATGTAGCTTTGAAAATGTTTAAATTTTGAAGAACAACTTTAACGCATTCTGCCATAAGTTCCATGGTGTGCACATAGCCCAAACATTCGGTTTTACCATGTCCTAATAAGTCAATACAAATTATTCTGTGGTTTTTAGATAATTTAGGAATAAAAGGGTTCCACATGTTACTGTTTTCTAAAAAACCATGAAGTAAAACAACAGCATTTCCATTTCCGTTATCGGTGTAATATATATTGATGTCTTTATATTCTAAATTCATTTTAGTTTAAGGAAAAAAATAAAATTAAGATTTCACCTTTTTAATGGCTGCAAAAGCTTTATCAACATATTCATCTTCAACCAAAATAGTAAACTCGTTTGTTGTTGAAAGTACTTCATAAAGTACCACACCTTCCCAAGCTAATCGTTTAAAAAAGTGATAATATAAACCTGCAATTTTTGAGTTGTCTTGAGGTAAATTTATACTTATTGCAGATAAACCTTCCTGTACAGCAATAAGTGTTTCGTTTTTTAAATTATCATGAATGAAATTATTTAAACTACTGGAAATAATAATATTGCTTTCGTGAATGCCTCGTGTAAACGTGTAAAATAATTTAGATTCTTGATTTATTCTGTCTAGAATTTTAGCATGATTATCAATTATAGTATCAGAATTTTTTACTGTAAAATCGGTTAAGTTAGAGCGCACAGTAATGTCACCTAAATTCTGGATAACCTTTTTCATTTTTATCGAATTGCCCAAAGTAGGCGGCGGATTATAACGCCTTAACGCCATCATAATAGCGCCAGGTTTCACCTCTTTTTTAAGCATTTTACTTATAGGTTCTGTTAATTCAATAGCCAGTGCGCTGAAGTTTATAATCTTTCTAGAAAGTGCTTCTTCCAAGTACGGTTGGGTAATTAAAATGTCTTCTACACAGTTTGATACAGTCTTCATGTTAATTATTTAACAATTTGTGCAAAAATAAACTTTTTTTTAAATAAATATCTTTTATATAATAATGAGTTATAATTTTACCTCATAAAATTGTGAAAATGAAAGTTTTAAAATTTGGAGGAACATCTGTTGGTTCCATAGAAAATATAGTTAATGTTAAAAATATTATTAATGATGGTGTGAAAAAAATTGTAGTGCTTTCAGCTATGTCTGGTACTACAAATCAATTACTTGCTATTTCAAATGACATTAAAGCGCAGGCTTCAAATGAGGCTATAGATAAGGTTAATAATTTACACGACCTGTATTTTAAAACCATAGATGATCTTATTTTAAATAACGATTTGAACAGTGCTGTTAAGCATTATGTGTCAAATATTTTTAACTTTTTAGTAGAATGCACCAATAAACCGTTTTCAAAAATTTTAGAAAACAATATTGTTGCACAAGGCGAGTTGCTTTCTACACATATGGTAAATGCATATTTAAACGAACAAGGCGTGCGTTCAACCGTATTGCCTGCTTTGAGTTTTATGAGAATTGATAGTGCCAAAGAGCCTAATATTGAATACATAAAACAACACTTTGAAACTGTTTTTAAGGCAGCAGCAGATTCTGAAATATATATTACTCAAGGTTTTATTTGTTTGGATGATAATGATGAAATTTCAAATTTACAACGTGGTGGCAGCGATTATACCGCAACCATTATTGGAGCAGCTATAAAAGCCGAAGAAGTTCAAATTTGGACCGATATTGATGGGATGCATAATAACGATCCGCGACACGTTGAAAACACAAAACCAATTTCTAATTTATCGTTTGATGAAGCTGCCGAATTAGCTTATTTTGGCGCTAAAATATTGCACCCGCAAACCGTTACGCCGGTAAGAGAAGATAGTATTCCTGTGCGAGTAAAGAACACAATGGATCCGGAAACTTACGGGACTTTAATCTCAGATGAAACTTCAGAAAATGGCGTAAAAGCTATTGCAGCAAAAGATGGTATTACGGCTATAAAAATTAAGTCTGGTAGAATGTTGCAGGCTCATGGGTTTTTAAGAAAAGTATTTGAGATTTTTGAGGTTTATGAAACGTCTATCGATATGATTACAACATCGGAAGTTGCGGTGTCATTAACCATTGATGATGATAAAAATTTAAATAAAATTTTAGCAGAATTAGAAAGGTTTTCATCTGTTGAGGTCGACCAAAATCAAAGTATAGTATGTTTGGTTGGGCATTCTATCGTTAATCATCAAGATACTTATAAATTATTCCAGATATTACAAGATGTAAAAATTAGAATGATTTCATACGGAGGCAGTAAAAATAACATCTCATTATTAATACACTCAAAAGATAAAATCAATACACTCCAAAAACTAAACGATTATTTATTTGAATTAGTCACTCTTTAAAAATATACTTTAGTGTTTTTGTTAAGCGGTTTGATGATGTTCATCTAAACCGCTTTTTATTTTTATGAATTCATTAAATCCTCAATCTCATCGGCCTCAATAGGAATATTTTGCATTAAGTTAAAAGGGGTACCAGTTTTTTGAATAACTACATCGTCTTCTAAACGAATACCAAAACCTTCTTCGGGAATGTAGATTCCGGGTTCCACAGTAAAAACCATATTAGCTTGCATGGGTTCGGTTAAAATGCCATAATCATGCGTATCTAAACCTATGTGATGTGACGTACCGTGCATAAAATATTTTTTATAGGCAGGCCAATCTGGATTTTCATTTTTTACATCAGCTTTATCGAGAAGTTTTAAACCTAATAATTCTGAGGTCATCATTTTACCAACTTCAATATGGTAATCTGCCCAAATAGTTCCAGGAGCTAATAGTTTTATAGCTTCATTTTTTACTTTGTTTACAGCGTTATAAACTGCTTTTTGTCTTTTTGTAAATGTTCCAGAAACAGGGATTGTTCTTGTTAAGTCACTTGAGTAATTGGCATATTCTGCAGCAACATCCATAAGTAGTAAATCACCAGCTTTACATTGCTGGTTGTTTTCAACGTAGTGCAACACATTGGCACTATTTCCTGAGGCAATTATGGGCGTATAAGCGAATCCTTTGGACCGATTATTTAAAAACTCATGCATAAATTCTGCTTCAATATTGTATTCCCAAACATTAGGTTTTACAAAATTTAAAATGCGACGAAAACCTTTTTCAGTAATATTACAAGCCTGTTGCATTAAATCAATTTCAATTTGATGTTTAATAGAACGAAGCCTTTGCAAAATAGGATTGCTTTTTGCAACGGCATGTGCAGGATATTTTTGTTTTAACCATTTTGTAAAACGGTCTTCTCTGGTTTCAGTTTCAACGCTAGCTCTGTAATGTTCGTTGGTATTTATGTAAACGGTATCGCATTGCGACATCAATTCAAACATAATTTTTTCCATGTCTTGTAACCAATACACTGTTTTTATACCGCTAGTTTCAAACGCTTTTTCTTTGGTTAGCTTCTCGCCTTCCCAAACAGCAATATGCGCGTTGGTTTCTTTTAAAAATAAGATTTCTCGATGTTTTTCTTTTGGGCAATCAGGAAATAAAACCAAAATACTTTCTTCTTGATCTACACCACTTAAGTAAAAAATATCGCGGTGTTGTTCAAAAGGCATCGTGCTATCTGCACTAATAGGATAGATATCATTGGAGTTAAAAACGGCTAAACTTTTGGGCTTCATTTTAGAAGCAAAACCCTGTCTGTTTTTAACGAAAAGTTTGTTGTCTATTGGAAGGTATTTCATATTAAGGTTTTATTAAGTTTGATAAATGTAAGAAATCTTAATAAATCATTTGGATTATAATTCCTTATATTTGGTAAGCCCAGATTAAATGTGCATTAATTTATTGTTATGAAAAAATACTCTTTCACAATCACATTCTCATGTCTCTTAGTTTTAAATGTTTTAAACGCTCAAGTTCTACTAAAAGAAGTGCCACTAGAAAAACAAATTGAGAATTCAAGTTTGGTTGTTGAGGGTAAAGTAATTTCAAAACAATCTTTTTGGGATGCAAAAAGGCACAATATCTATACATCTAATACTGTTGAAGTGTTAAAAGTTTTTAAGGGAGAAGCTATAGAAACAATCGACGTTATTACACTTGGAGGTGTAGTTGGTTCTGAAGCATTAATAGTTTCACCAAATTTAAAACTACAAAAAGATGATACAGGTATTTTTACGTTATATGATAATAATATTGTTTTAGAGAATCAAAAAAACACAGCGAATAAGCAATTTAAAACCTACAGTTCATTACAAGGGTTTTATAAATATAACTTATATACTGATGTTGCTGTAAATCCATTTTCTAAAAAGACAGGAATTCAGTCATCTTTTTATGATGAAATAATGAATTATACGAAATCGAAATATATTGAAATTAAAGGTTTTAATATAAAATCGAAAACCAGTCAAAATAAAGCGTTTTTGCGGCCTGAAGAAATAAGATTTGATTTGACTACAGCCACTGCTGGAACAAAAACAGTTTTAACCATATCTGGATCTGGTTTTGGAATGGATAAGGGTAAGGTTGGTTTTAGTAATGCCGATGACGGAGGAGGTACTTTTGTAGTTGCAATAGATTCACAAATTTTAACTTGGGAAGATGATGAAATTACAGTTGAAATTCCATCAGATGCAGGTACAGGTCCCATTTTAGTTCAAGATGAAGCTGGAGCTAATGGGTTTTCGGCTAGCGACTTAACAATTACCTATGCTGAAGCTAATGCCATATTTGATCCAGATGACGATAGTGATAATATGCCTTCTGGAGTAGACGGGCCACTTGGTTTTTACGCTTACCCAATAAGGCATATTAGTGATAACGGTAGTGGAGGGTATACGTGGCAAATGGAAACAAATTTTTTTAACGATGTAGAGTTTTCTGGAGCAAAAGGCGATTTTGAAAATGCACTTGATAAATGGCGATGTGCGACTAAAGTAAATTGGACAATTAGTAATTTAGCAACAACAGTTGATGTAATTGCTTCTGATGGAGTTAATGTAGTTAAATTTGATGATCAAACCGTTCCGGCAGATGATTTAGATGATGGTGTGCTTGGACAATGTTTAAGCAGGATTTCTGGATGTGGTTTTCCTACAATCCCTTCCAGCTGGAATGCCCATGTAGTTGAGTTAGATATTGTTTTTGATGATGAAACTAATTGGCATTTTGGTACTGGTTTACCTAATGGATCTCAATATGATTTTGAAAGTGTTGCTTTGCATGAGCTTGGACATGGTCATCAATTAGGACATGTTATAGATCAGGCAATTAATGGCAATAATTTAGATGATGTAATGCACTACGCCATTGCCAATGGAAGTCAACAGCGATTACTTACCTCCGGAAATATAACAGCAGCAAATAACGTTCATTCAAGAAGCACGTCTGTTGTGGCATGTGGACAAACTTTAATGACTAACTCTACAATTTGTAATTTAAGTGTTGATGACAATGAGTTAGCAGATGCAGTAAGTATTTTTCCTAATCCTGCTAAGGATGAATTCTTTATTAAAAATGAATCATTTATAAACTTACAAAAGGCAGTGATTTATGATATTAGCGGAAGACAAATATCAGAATATGATTTGTCTGAAACATCACGGATAAAAAACATAAATATTCAAAACTTCTCAAAAGGTATTTATATTGTTAGTATACACACAAATAAAGCTTCAATTTCCAAGAAATTAATTTTAGATTAATCAGTTTTTTAATTTTAATTAACATAATATCAAGGTTTTGAGTGCCTTTAGTCAATCTAATTAAAACCATTCTAAATAACAAAAACATGACTATTGTTATTTGTTAAAAACTCAATCCTAGCGTACATTTGTTAAACCAATAAATTAACTATATAATAATGGGCAGATTTTTTAAATCTTCAATAGGAAGAAAGGTAGCCATGGCGCTTTCTGCTTTTTTCCTCATGTTTTTCTTATTACAACATTTAGCAATTAATAGTTTATCAGTTTTTAGTCCAGAAATGTTCAATGAAGTTTCTCATTTTATGGGAACAAATCTATTAGTTCAGTTTGCTTTGCAGCCAGTTTTAATATTTGCGGTTATTTTTCATTTTGTAATGGGTTTCATTTTAGAAGTTAAAAACCGAAAAGCTGTTGGCGTTACTTATGCAAAGAATGATGGTAACGCAAATTCAACTTGGGCAAGCAGAAATATGATTTATAGTGGCTTGGTAATTCTAGCTTTCTTTGTGTTACATTTTATCGATTTCTGGATTCCAGAATTGAACGTAAAGTATATTCAAGGTGATATGTCTGGCCTATTAGAAGGCACACAAGATTTTAGATATTTTGAAGAATTAAAACATAAATTTGTTAGCCCTTTACGTGTTGGTGCTTATGTTATTTCGTTTGTTTTGCTAGGGCTTCATTTAGCACATGGGTTTACATCTGCTTTTCAATCGGTTGGTGTAACAGCAGGCAGAAAGAAAACATTACAAAACATTGGCAAAGCCTATTCAATTATAATTCCATTAGGGTTTATTTTTGTTGCACTGTATCATCATTTTAACCATTAATCTTAGTAAATATGGCTTTAAATTCAAAAGTACCAGAAGGTCCATTAGCGGATAAATGGACGAATTATAAAAATAAAATAAACTTAGTAAATCCAGCAAACAAGCGCCTTATTGATGTTATTATTGTGGGTACTGGCTTAGCAGGAGGATCTGCAGCAGCAACTTTAGCAGAATTAGGTTATAACGTAAAATCATTTTGTTTTCAAGATTCACCAAGACGTGCGCATTCTATTGCAGCACAAGGTGGAATTAATGCAGCAAAAAATTATCAAGGTGATGGCGATTCAACATACAGATTGTTTTATGATACTGTAAAAGGTGGCGATTACCGTTCTCGAGAATCTAACGTGCATCGTTTAGCTGAGGTGTCAACAAATATTATCGACCAATGTGTAGCACAAGGTGTTCCTTTTGCTCGTGATTATGGTGGATTATTAGATAACCGTTCATTTGGTGGTGTTTTGGTTTCCAGAACATTTTACGCTAAAGGGCAAACAGGGCAACAACTTTTATTAGGTGCTTATTCTGCCATGAACCGTCAAATAGGTCGTGGAAAAATAAAAATGTACAACCGCCACGAAATGCTTGATGTGGTTATTGTTGATGGAAAAGCAAGAGGTATTATTGCACGTAACTTAGTTACTGGAGAAATTGAGCGTCATTCGGCGCACGCCGTTGTTCTTGGAACTGGAGGTTACGGTAATGCATTTTACCTATCTACTTACGCCATGGGAAGTAATGTTACTGCTGCTTGGAAAGCACACAAACGTGGTGCATTTTTCGCAAACCCATGTTACACGCAAATTCACCCAACATGTATTCCTGTTTCTGGAGATCATCAGTCTAAATTAACATTGATGTCTGAATCTTTAAGAAACGATGGTCGTATTTGGGTGCCAAAACATATGGATGATGTTTTAGCCATTAGAGAAGGTAAATTAAAACCTACTGATTTAGCAGAAGAAAATAGAGATTATTATTTAGAGCGCCGTTATCCAGCTTTTGGAAATTTAGTGCCTAGAGATGTAGCTTCAAGAGCTGCTAAAGAACGTTGTGACGCTGGTTACGGTGTAAATAAAACAGGAGAAGCTGTGTATTTAGACTTTGAAGCTGCTATTGAGCGCTACGGAAAAGAGCAAGCACACGTAAAAGGTTTAGATGAAGATGATAAAGCAGTTGTAACTAAACTCGGAAAAGACATTGTAAAAGCTAAGTATGGAAATTTATTCCAGATGTACGAGAAAATTGTAGATCAAAACCCGTACGAAACACCAATGATGATTTATCCTGCGGTACATTACACCATGGGCGGTATTTGGGTAGATTATAATTTAATGACTACAGTTCCTGGGTTGTACGCGATTGGAGAAGCTAATTTCTCAGATCATGGCGCTAACAGATTGGGTGCTTCGGCATTAATGCAAGGTCTGGCAGATGGCTATTTCGTATTGCCTTACACTATTGGTGATTATTTAGCAGATGACATTCGTACAGGACCAATTTCAACAGAAACTAAAGAATTTAAAGAAGCTGAAAATCTTGTAAAAGCAAGTCTTGATAAATTAATAAACAATAATGGGACACATTCTGTAGATTATTTCCATAAGAAATTAGGAAAAATTATGTGGAACAAGTGTGGAATGGCAAGAAATGAAAAGGATTTAAAAGATGCTATTTCTGAAATTGCTGAATTAAGAGCAGAGTTTTATAAAGATGTAAGAGTTCCTGGCACTGCAAATGAATATAATGAAGAACTTGCAAAAGCAGGTCGTGTTGCAGATTTCTTAGAATTAGGTGAATTGTTTGCTAAAGATGCTTTACAAAGAGAAGAATCAGCAGGTGGGCATTTTAGAGAAGAATACCAGACACCAGAAGGTGAAGCTATGCGTAGAAAAGAATTTCAATATGTATCGGCTTGGGAATATAAAGGAGCGCCTAAAGATGCTGTTTTACACAAAGAAGAATTGGTGTATAATAATATTGAAGTAAAAGAAAGAAGTTATAAATAAGAAATTAGCTATGAAATTAACATTGAAAATATGGCGTCAAAAAAGCGCTAGCGATAAAGGAAAAATCGTTGATTATAAGCTTAACGATGTATCAGAAGATATGTCTTTCTTAGAAATGCTTGATGTTTTGAATCAAGATTTAATTGATAAGAATGAAGAGCCTATTGCATTCGATCATGATTGTCGTGAAGGCATTTGTGGTATGTGTTCGATGTATATTAACGGACGCGCACATGGTCCAGACAGAGCTATAACGGTTTGCCAATTGCACATGAGAAGTTTTAGCGATGGCGATACCATTTATATTGAGCCATGGCGCGCATCAGCGTTTCCTGTAATTAAAGATTTAATTGTAGATAGAAGTGCTTTTGATCGTATTCAACAAGCCGGTGGTTTTATTTCTGTAAATACCTCTGGCAATACACAAGATGCTAATGCTATTCCAATATCTAAACATGCAGCAGATACAGCTATGGATGCAGCGACTTGTATTGGTTGTGGTGCTTGTGTTGCAACTTGTAAAAACTCTAGCGCGATGCTGTTTGTAGGCGCCAAAGTATCGCAATACGCATTATTACCACAAGGGCAAGTTGAAGCTGTAGACCGTGTTAAAAATATGGTAGCCCAAATGGATTTGGAAGGTTTTGGGAATTGCACCAATACTGGTGCTTGTGAAGTTGAATGCCCTAAAGGTATTTCATTAGATAATATAGCAAGAATGAATAGAGAGTTAATGAAAGCTAGTATATAGAATAGTTAATTATTCATAAAACAATAATCCTATACAATTTGTATGGGGTTTTTTGTTTAGTTTTAAATTTCAAACGAGTAGAATAAATATGAAGTCGATTTACACATTTCTTTTAGTAGTATCTTTTCTTAATATAAACGCACAAACAATTTCGGTAAATAAGTCGTGTTTCTTTGATGAAACTCAACTTTTACAGCACGTAAAAATAGTATCTTCAGATTTATATGAGGGCAGGCGAACAGGTACAGATGGTGCTAATAGAGCGAAAAAATATATAATTAATCAGTTTTATAAGTTAGGAGTTTCAAAAATTAAGAACACTTACGAACAGCCATTTACTTTTTTTTATAAGAGAAATGAATATAAAGGTGTAAATGTATTAGGGCTTATAAAAGGCACAACATTATTAGATAAATATATCGTTATAAGTGCACATTACGACCATGAAGGTATTAAACAAGGAAAAATATATAATGGTGCTGATGATAATGCATCAGGGTTATCGGCACTTTTTGCATTTGCAGAATATTACAAAAAATATCCGCCAAAGCATTCAGTGATTTTAGCGGCTTTTGATGCTGAAGAATTAGGGCTTCAAGGATCTAAATACTTTGTAAATAATAGTGATGTTAATTCAAAGAACATAATTGTGAATATTAATTTAGATATGATAAGTAGAAGTGATAAAAATCAATTATACGCCGTTGGAACATGTTACAATAAATCACTTAAATACGTGGTATCAAATTTTAAAAGCTCGAAAAAAGTAAGTGTTTTAATGGGTCATGATGGATATGATGGCTTAGACAATTGGACATATTCTTCAGATCATGCTAACTTTCATAAAAAAGGAATTCCGTTTCTGTATTTTGGAGTTGAAGACCACGAAGATTATCATGAACCTACTGATGATTATGAAAATATTCATCCAGAATTTTATGTTGAAGCTGTAAAATCAATTATTTCAATTGTAAATAAAATAGATAACTCTGGCTTTTAAAAATACGCTTTTAGTTGAATAGAACCCGTATGGATTGTTTTGCTTGTTTCAGTTTTTCTTCCAAAATAACTAAAATTGAGATCTAAAAAATTAGTTAGTTTTTTCTGCGCTAACAAGGTCCAAGTAAAGTTTTTTCCTGGTTGTAATCCTTCTAACATTTGGTAAGCCACAGGTGTATTGGCATTGCCTTCAAAGGTATTTGAGAAAAAGTTAAACTCACCATTTATTGCGCCTTTTTCTTGGTTGGTAAGTGTAAAAGACGCACCATATTTTTGCTGTTTTAAAGATTCTAAATTGCCAACGGTATTATCTTTACTTGCATATTGGTAAAATACATCAAAACGTGAGTTATCGTTAAACAAATAAGATAGCTTTGGGTTTAAACGTGTTTCATCAAAATTGAAATTTCTACTCGCAAAATTTTCACTAATACTTTCATTGTTATCAAAAGCAGAAAGTAAATTTATCAACCAATTTTCAGCAATTTTATGATTGAAATTTAACTGATGACTTTGTAAGCTGTTTTCAATAAATCCAATAGATAAAATATTTCTCGAGCTATTAGATAAATAAGTGTAAGAGGTGGTGTAATCTTGTTTTCCTCGATTAAAAAACAGAACATTTCTGAAATTTAATTGTAATCCTAACTGATTTTCAGCGTTGCTCTCAAAAGGATTTAAATTAAAGCTATTATTGTCTCTTCTAATTTTTCTATCAATTAAGTATGTGGCTTGGTTATAAAAATGAGACCAGAATTTTTGTGATTTTTTTTCACTCACAGACCATGTAGAGGGATTTAAAGTTAGCGTTTGACTCAATCTATTTTGATGGGTTTTAATAAAAACCCGATTGGGTAATAATACCCGAATGTATTTACCTTGATCTTGAAATTGAGCGATTTCAAACTCCTCAAGTTCTTGAATGCCGTTTTCATTATAGTCAATCCAAGTATAAGTACCTTGTCCGGGTTCCACTTCAACATAGGTAAAATCTTGTTGTGGTAATGTTCCAGAGTTCGTTTCAAAAATGGTATTCCACTGCACAATTTGTTTAAAAAGCTTTTGGTTATATTGAATTCTGGAATTTATAGAACGCTCATCATCAATAGTTTCATCTACATTATTAAGCGTTCTGTAATTTGCATAAATAGATAAATTGGTATTTTTATTTTGCACCAATTTCGCGTCTAAATAAAAGGTATTTGAGGTATTTACTTTTTGCAATTTGTTATTTCTAATACTATCGTTAACCCTGTTTTTATAACCTATTTCAGTAAAAATTTTGGTGCTATCACCAACGCCAACAAACACTTCGTAGGATTTAAATTTCTGACTCAAGGCTGTTAATTCTTGAGTAGTATTCTCTCTTTGCTCATTATCTTCAATGGCTAATTTTGTACCAATCCAACTTTTTTGCATACCATAAATAACCGTGTTGTAAGATCTTAAAAATGTTGAGGTGTTTATATTAGAATTCACATTTAAAAAGCTAGAGTAAGAAGCGATACTTAATTTATCAAATAGTAAATTGGCATTCGTGACGTGTCGATTCCCATTAAAACCATCAGAAAAATTTAGGTGCTCAAACTGGTAATTGAAGATTCCTTTTTTAGGGTGGAAAACTCGAAATCCTGAATTAAGTAGTGTTTGATTACCTAGATTATTTCCAATACCATTTAAGTTATTTAAGTCTAAATTCCAATCACGATTAAATTCTGGGTTGTACAAACCTTCAATATTTCTGTAATTATCACTTATGTAATCGCTATCAAAAAAGGCATTAATATTCCAAAGACTATCATTTTTAACGATGCGTTGTTCGATATTTAATTTTCCAGCGAAACCATCATTATCATTATCATTTAAGTCTGAAAATAAGTTTAAATCATTTTTACTAGCTGCTGCTTCAAAATTAATTTGTGTTTTTTCAGATGGATTATAACTTCCATTTACAACTGCAATTTGAAGTTTAACAGGAGCAACCAATTGAATAATTGGCGCGTATTCACCTTGATTTACACCAACATATTCGTAAATATTATTAATTGCATTTATACTACTCAAATTATAATCGCCTTGGTTTGCACCAACTCTTGTAAACGTTACTCGAAATAACTCATCATCAGGATTATTAGAAAAAACAAAAGTTTCAATACCACCAATAAGTTCCTTTCTGTATAAAATTCTATTTTCGTTTAAAGCTTCTTGAACTTCTGAAGGCGCTACCATAAGTGTTCTATCATCACCTGCGTTGGCTAAAATTTGAACTTGATCTTCAGATAGATTTTGTTGTAATGGCTGATTTTTGGCATCACTTTCAGAATATACAGAAACCCCAATTTTTAGTTTTTCACTTTCAATACGAGTACCACCGTAAGCAACCAGTCGCGAATAATTACGTTCACTAAATTGGTAATCAACAGTAATTCGCATCTCAGAAGTAATTGGATAAGTAGAGTTGAAAATTATTTCACCAGCGTTATAATCTATGATATAATCTTGGTCTTCACCACGTTTTACCGCAACGCCATTAACATAAACCGTTTCACTACCAGAAACAATTAAAACAAATAATTCGTTATTTGGGCCTTGTAATTTATAAGGGCCTTGGTTGCCTTCTTGTGCTGTAAAATTACTGGTTGTAAATTGCCCACGAACCAAGGCTCCGGCAGCAAATAAATGGGTTTTGGTGTCTTCTTCACCTAAATTAACATTCACAAATAAACCTTGAACTCGTTTTGAAAATTGAGCAAAATAGGAGTTGTTGTTTTGTAAATCAATATCACCAGCACGGATATTCCAATTAGCGCTAAAAAGCTCTATAAATACTTGGTCAAATTCATCTAAACGTTGCGAATAACCACTTTCTTGTAAAGGTATATTGGCGTCTTGAATGGAAGCGCGAAGCGACACTTTATCGTTTAACTTTCCAGTAATTTGAAGGTCTAACTCACTATTTAAAACCGAGTTTTGGTTATTGCCAATGGTAACGCCACGCGAAATACTTCCAGAAGTGGTTAAACCATCAAAAGGGATAAAGGCTTTGTTGTCGTTAGGTTGTGATAGTTTGTATAATTTTTGAAGATTATCTGTGTTTTCTACAATAATATTTTCATCTAACGCTTTGTAGGTTTTAGTTAAAAAATCTGGAAACTTGAGATAGTTTATTAAAATTGAATCTGTTTTAATAGGTTTTTTGAAAGTTAAAAGCGCCTTGCCAAAGTCTATAGTATAGAATGTAGAATCTATAATGGTATTATCTTTTTTTCTGATGGAAAACCAACTGGAATTGATGCTTACGCTATCAATACGAACCGTGTCTTTTACAGCAACTTTTACAGTTCTATAATTTGAAGATTGGTTTTGGGCGAACCCATAGAAACCAATAAAAAAAAGAATAAAAACGAGAATATACTTCATTTAGGTATTTAAACTACAAAAAGCTTAAAATATTTTGTTAATACTTTTCGTTAAATCTGCTATAAAATAATAGTGTAAAAGTAACGCATTATTTATTTTAGCTAAAATGATATTAAAGAGATGAAAATTATATCCTATAACGTAAACGGAATTCGAGCAGCTTTAAATAAAGGATTTATAGATTGGTTAAAAGCGGCAAACCCAGATGTGGTTTGTTTACAAGAAATTAAAGCTTT
Source organism: Flavobacteriaceae bacterium (assembly GCA_049791475.1). Lineage (GTDB taxonomy): Bacteria > Bacteroidota > Bacteroidia > Flavobacteriales > Flavobacteriaceae > CAXBID01. Next base: position 18,398 of record JBAQZZ010000032.1, read on the forward strand.
AAAGGAGCAGTTAGATTTAGATGTTTTTATTGAAGCAGGTTACAAATACAATTATTGGTTTAGTGCCCAAAAAAAAGGATATAGCGGTGTTGCTATTTTAAGTAAAGTTGAGCCAAATCATATCGAATACGGCACAGGAATTGAATCTATGGATTTTGAAGGGCGTAATATTCGTGCCGATTTTGATGGTGTTTCAGTAATGAGTTTGTATTTGCCATCAGGAACTAATGATGCGCGCTTAAACCACAAACTGGAATATATGGATATGTTTCAACATTATATAAACAACTTAAAAAAAGAACTTCCTAAGTTAGTTATATGTGGTGATTATAATATTTGTCATGAAGAAATTGATATTCATAATCCAAAAATGAAAGGTGTTTCAGGATTTTTACCTGTTGAACGTGAATGGATTGGACGTTTTATTGATAACGGTTTTATTGATTCATTCCGTTATTTAAACCCTGAAAAGCAACAATATAGTTGGTGGAGTTATCGCGCAAATTCTCGTGCAAATAATAAGGGTTGGCGATTAGATTATGCTATGGTTTCAAAACCATTACAAGAAAATATAAAAAGAGGCGTTATACTCTCGGATGCGGTTCATAGCGATCACTGCCCCATACTAGTAGAAATTAATAAATAAAATTAGAATAAAACAAACCTAACATGATCAAGAATATTTCATTTTTATTAATCACAGTGGTTTTAATAACCTCATGTGTATCTCCAAAAATTTACAAAGAATTAGAAGGAAAGTATGCCAATTTAAAACAAGAAAACAGAAAGCTTTCTGATGAAAATGAAGTGCTTTCAAGAGCAAAAATGGCTGCAGAAAACGAATTAAAGCAATTAAATTCTGCTTATGATGAAGCCGTTTTAGAACGCGATAAGTTGCAGGCCGATTATAATGCTACCAAAGCTATTTATGATAACTTAAAGGGGTCTTATGATGCGCTAGAGAAAAACAGTTCAGCAGCAATAGCAGCCAATTCTCAAAAAAATAGAGAATTATTGGCACAATTAGAAGCCAAAGAACAAGCTTTAGCTGCAGAAAATGCACGTTTGGAAAAACTTAAAAAAGAATTAGAAGACCGCTCCAACCGCGTTGCAGAATTAGAAAATGTTATCGCATCAAAAGATGCGGCAATGACTGCATTAAAAAATGCTATTTCAAGAGCATTAACCGACTTTGAAGGTAAAGGATTAACAGTAGAACAACGTGACGGAAAAGTTTACGTATCTATGGAAAACAAACTGTTATTTAGTTCAGGAAGTTGGGCAGTTGGGAGCGAAGGACGAAGAGCTGTACAACAATTGGGAAGTGTACTTGGTGATAATCCAGATATTGCTGTTTTAATAGAAGGTCATACTGATAATGCACCTTACCAAGGTAGCGGTAACTTAAGTGGTAACTGGGATTTGTCAACAAAGCGAGCAACAGCGATTGTAAATATTTTGAGAGAAAATGCAGAAATAAATGCTGAAAATTTAACTGCTGCAGGTCGTGGAGAGTTTGCGCCTATTGCAACAAATGATACACCAGAAGGAAAAGCTAAAAACAGACGTATAGAAGTTATTTTAACGCCTAAGTTGGATGAACTTTCTAAGTTGCTAAACGAGAATTAGAATAACGTCATTGCGAAGGAGGAACGACTGTGGCAATCTGTTGAATATGAGTTTAAAAGTTAATTTTAATTTTTAAACAAAAGATTCTTAAGCTTTTTTTCAAGCTCAGAATGACAATCCATTAATAAATCCTAATATTTTTAAGACCTTTCAAGCCTAAAAAAAGCTATAAATGAAATACACAGCACTCCCAAATACCAATATAAAAGTCAGTAAAATTTGCTTAGGTTCTATGACTTGGGGAAACCAAAACACCGAAGCTGAAGGACACGAGCAAATAGATTACGCCATAGATCAAGGTGTTAATTTTATTGATACAGCCGAATTATATCCTGTTCCTGCCACAGCAGAAATGAGTGGAAGAACCAGTAAAATAATCGGAACTTGGTTAAAAAAATCTGGTAAAAGAGATAAAGTAGTTATTGCATCAAAAATTGCCGGAGGAGGTGATTATACATCACATATTCGTACTACTGGATTTAGTCCAGGTGCAATAAAAGAAGCTATAGATTTAGAGTTAGCAAGATTGCAAACCGATTATATTGACTTATACCAATTACACTGGCCAGAGCGAGATACCAACAGATTCGGAGATAGAGATTTTAAACTCGACACCAAATGGGAGGATAATTTTAATGAGATTCTCCACACTCTAGATGCTGAGATTAAAGCAGGAAGAATTAGAAACATTGGAATCTCAAATGAAAATTCTTGGGGAACTATGCGTTATTTAGAAGAATCTAAACACCATAATTTACCAAGAGTTGCAACTATACAAAATGCCTACTCGATGTTAACCAGAACTTTCGAAACCGATTTAGCCGAAGTGGCGCTAAGAGAGAACGTTGGTTTGTTAGCTTATTCTCCAATGGCATTCGGTGTACTTTCTGGAAAATACATAAAAGGAAATGCTAGTGATGATGCACGACTTAAGTTATTTCCTAGGTTTGCAAGATATAGCAGTGATCAAGCAACTGAAGCAACTAAGCGTTATTTGCAAATAGCAGAAGACAATAATATGACTTTAGCACAAATGAGTTTAGCTTTTGTTAGCCAACAACCGTTTTTAACTAGTACAATCATTGGAGCAACTAATTTAAAGCAGCTAAAGGAAAATATTGAGAGTATTGATGTTATTTTGAGTGATGCCGTTTTAGAGCAGATTGATGAGGTGCATCAGGCTATGCCAAATCCTGCACCTTAGCAATATCTTCATTAGACTACACCTTATTTCTATAAACTATTGAAAGTTGACGTTTTTTTAGAATCTTAACCTCAAATAAAAAATAGCGTCATATATATTTTTAGAAAACCACACCTATTTTGAAACGTTTCAAATTTTTATTCGTTTTTATAATTGAAACGAGTTAATAACTACATGCCAACAGAACATAAGCTTTTAATTAAAAGATGCATTATAGGAAATACTAAAGCCCAAATGCAACTATACAATTTGTATTGTGATGCTATGTTTAACGTGGTCTGTAGATATTTTAAGAATAAAGAAGATGCAAAGGATATAATGCAGGAAGGATTTTTAAAAGCGTTTTTACATATCCATAACTATAAAGACGATTATAGTTTTGGTTCTTGGCTTAAACGTATAATTATAAATCAGTGTATCGATACTCTAAGAAAACAAAAAATAACGTTTGTAGATATCGATACAGAACAACTAGAGGTCTCTGATGATAACATTTGGGATTTTGACGTGTTCATTTCAAAAGAACTTATACTTGATAATATTGAAAAGCTACCAGAGAAACATAAAATAGTAGTTAAGCTCTATTTAATTGAAGGTTACGATCATGAAGAGGTATCTCAAATTTTAAATATACCAATTAAAACATCTCGAACTCATTTGCGAAGAGGAAAACAACAACTAAAACAATTATTAAAAACTAAATATAATGAAACAAGATATTAGAAAAGTATTTAAGGATATTGATGTTTCTAATCATAAACTCACCGAAGGACATAGGGAAGAATTTTATGCAAAACTAAAAGCATCAAAGTCTATTAATAAGAAAAGAATAAGTTATCAGCACTTATACAAAGTAGCTGCAATTGTATTGGTTTCACTTGCAATAGGGTATTTATTGTTTCTAACAAATAAAGATGATGCTATTAGGAATGAAAAAGCATTTATCAAACAAATAAAAACTATTGAAAAGGATTATATGGTAAGTATCAATAAAGAGTGGAATAGTTTTCTAATACTAGCGAAAGATGAAAATCTGATAAGTAGATATAAAAAACGATTAGACGATTTAGATTTGGATTATAGAGAGATTTCAAAACAATATGACGATGATACAAGTGATATTTTAATTATTGAAGCCCTTGTAGAAAATTTACAAACACGGGTAGATTTGTTAAAGGATATCCAAAAACATATCACATTATTAAATCAACAAAATGAACATTATGAAAACACTACACTTTAAAATCACGCTATTACTATACTTTTCATCAATAGCAATTATAGCACAGACAGAGAATTTATTCTCTAAGAATTTTGAGACCAATGATAATACAACAGTTTTTATTACATTAAGTGGCGAATATGTTGAGATTGAGTCTTCTCCAGATGATAAGTTTTATGTAGATTATAATATCAATTTTGAAAATTATCCGGATAGAAAAAAGCAAAATATAAGAGATTATGTGAAAATTAAAGCTGAAATTAATGACAATCATATTACCCTTGAAAGCGGTTCTAAATCTAATAGGTATAGACTTGACTATATTTTTGGAAGTTTATACAAAAAAGACACACTTAATAAAGTTAGTAGTAGTCAGAAGACTAAAGCAACAATATTAAATGAGATTAAAGAGCTTACAATAAGAAAACCCTTTTATATAAATTATTTAGAACAGAAGTATAGAAATGATATTAAAAAAAGAGACGAATTAATTGAAAAATATAATAGAAAAAAGAAAAGGGCTTTTAATAAGCAAATTATAATTAAGGTTCCAGTTAATTTGAATCTAACAATAGATGCAAAGTACGCTACGATTTTGATAAAAAACGATTTAAAAAATAAATTATCATTTAGACTTGATGGTGGTAGATTTATTTCTAAGGTATTGAACAATAAAGCTAATATTATAAAAGCAGAAGATGTTGTTTTTGCAGTTGAATCTTTAAATGGAGGTGAGATATCTTTAAAGAACATTAATAAAGGTTTAATAGGAAGTATAAGTAATACAATTTTTTCTGCAGAATTTTCGAGTATTCAAATTGGAGAACTCAAGGAAAATAATGTGTTTGACGACTTTAGTAATGAAACGGTAATTCATAATTTTTCTAATGATTTTAAAAGCTTCGATTTGAATTCTGAGTATTCTAAAATCCATTTTTTTCGACCAAAAAATGACTTTACCTTAAAGGCTATTGGATATAATACAATAGTTAATTTACCTAATAAGGATATAAAAGGAACAACAAAGCAAGAAAACAAGAAAGAAGAATTTTTTAAGCTAAACACTAAAGACAAAGGAATTTTTTCAGGATATATAAATTTTGATATCATCCATGGTTTTATATTTATTTACTGATTTTTTATAAAATAGAATACTGGCTGAGTTAGGGGTTGAACAGCATGTTTGAAATTCCCGGCATAGGAGGGGTTGAGTAGTGAAAGCCCCCCTTTTTGTTAACGCCCAAATTCTCAATGTAATTCTGATTTAAAAAATAGAAATCACTTGAAGTGACATTCATAAAACCAAAAAACCCGCAAACTTCAAAAGTAGCGGGTTTTTTAATTATTTAATTTGATTACCATCTTTATCGAAAAAATGGTATTCTAAATATGTGTAAGCATCTCTTGGTAAAACTTTAACCCATTTTTTGTGATCTAAAAACCATTTAGATCGCACAGATGGAATACCTTTTGTTAAAAAGGCTGCTATAAAAGGATGTGTGTTTAAAGTCATCTTTTTGTAGTCTTTTTTTAATAGTCTTTCTAAGTCTTGTGTTATTTTCGACACAATACCTATTGGTGCTTCAACCTCAGAGCCATTAATAATTGCGTCTGGATTCTCCTCGCGCGTTTTAATGTCCATTTCTGGTCTAACCCGTTGTCTTGTTATTTGTATCAATCCAAATTTACTTGGAGGCAATATTTTGTGTTTTGCTCTATCATCCTTCATTTCATCACGAAGGTGGTTAAACAATTTTTGCCTATTTGCAGCGTTAGTCATATCAATAAAATCTACTACAATGATGCCTCCCATATCACGTAATCGTAATTGGCGCGCCATTTCTGTAGCAGCTATTAAGTTAACTTCTAATGCTGTATCCTCTTGGTTGTTTGCTTTGTTAGATCTGTTTCCGCTGTTTACATCTATAACATGCAGTGCTTCGGTGTGTTCTATTACCAAATACGCACCTTTTGCCATAGAAACGGTTTTACCAAAGGAGGTTTTTATTTGTCTTTCAATCCCGAATTTTTCAAAAATTGGGTTTGTAGACTGATACAATTTGACTATTGATTCTTTTTCTGGTGCAATTTCTTGCACGTAATCTTTAATTTGATAGTAAAGCTCTTCATCATCAACAGTAATTCCTGTAAAGGTATCATTGAATATATCTCGTAAAATTGACGAGGCTTTATTCATTTCTCCTAATACTTTACTGGGGTGATGTGCTCTGTGTAGCTTTTTACACATTGCCGTCCAACGACTAAGCAAATTTTGTAAATCTTTATCTAGTTCAGCTACTTTTTTGCCTTGTGCTACAGTACGAACAATAATACCAAAACCTTGCGGTGTGATACTTTTTACCAATCGTTTTAATCGGTCTTTTTCTTCGCGATCTTCTATTTTTTGAGAAATAGAAATGCGGCTAGAAAAAGGAACTAAAACAATATATCTACCAGCTATTGAAAGCTCAGAACTAATTCTGGGCCCTTTAGTTGATATAGGTTCTTTTACTATTTGTACTAATAGCGATTGATTTGATTTTAAGACATCAGCAATTTTGCCGTCTTTATCAATATCTTTTTCAAATGGGAAATTTTTTAAAGAAAAATCTTTTAGTTTACCTGTGCTTACACGTTTTGTGAATTTTAAAAGCGAAGGTAGTTTTGGACCTAAATCATGATAATGCAAAAATGCATCTTTTTCATAACCTACATTTACAAATGCAGCATTTAGTCCAGGAACAGCTTTTCTGATTTTGGCTATAAACACATCACCAACAGCAAAGTCGTTACTATCTTCATCTTTCTGTAATTCAATAAGTTTTCCATCTTTTAATAAGGCAAAATCAACGTTGTCGGAACTAGATCGAATGATCAATTCTTTATCCATTTTGTTAATTTTTATCCATACACTCTAGTTAATAGTTAGTAGTTAATAGTTAATAGCTGAAATTTTTAGAACAACAACCAACAACCAATAAAAAATAACCAGCAACCAAATTATACAGATGGATTATACATTATTTATCTATCAATTAATTTTTAATCAATAGATTTCACAGGATTTTTTTAAATCCGTGGAGTTCAAAAAGCACTTATAAAAGTGTGAAATTTTTGATGAACTCATTTCAAAGAACGTTTTAA
>JBAQZZ010000033.1:0-10163 GCA_049791475.1 Flavobacteriaceae bacterium
ATGAAGAGTTGCTGAATGATAAATCTATTACACTTCCAACATATCATGAAAAAATAATGATAGTTAAAGAAAATAACGACCAATATAATTATGTAGAAGAAGAAGTAAATGAAATAATAAAAGTGGCTAAGGAGCATCAATCAAATAAAATTGTAAAGAGAATAAAGAAATTAGTGCCAGAATATAAAAGTTTAAACTCAAGTTATGAAAAATTAGATAAATAGTTTTATTTCCACCTATTATATGGTCTTACACCGTATATTTTCATAATTTTCAATTTGCTTTTTTACTTTTGTTATGTCAAATATTAAATTTTGAATCGAGTATGTTTGAAATTTTATCACCCAACGGAATGATTAATACCAAACAGCCCGTGTCCATAATAAAACAATAAGCATAAAACAAACACATGAAAAAAATATTAGTTACAGGAGCAGCAGGCTTTTTAGGCTCTCACCTTTGTGATCGATTTATAAAAGAAGGCTATAAAGTTATTGGAATGGATAACTTTATTACTGGAGATAAAAAGAATCTACAACATTTATCAGATCATCCAAATTTTCAGTTTATTGACCATGACGTTACTGAGTTTATTAAAATAGATGGCCACCTGGATTATATATTACACTTTGCATCACCAGCTAGCCCCATAGATTATTTGAAAATTCCAATTCAAACATTAAAAGTGGGCTCTTTAGGAACGCACAACTTACTAGGATTAGCTAAAGCAAAAAAAGCAAGAATTTTAATTGCCTCAACTTCTGAAGTTTATGGAGATCCATTAGTACATCCTCAAACTGAAGATTATTATGGTAACGTAAATACTATTGGCCCGCGTGGTGTATACGATGAAGCAAAACGTTTTCAAGAATCTATTACCATGGCGTATCATACATTTCATGGTGTAGAAACCAGAATTGTACGTATTTTTAATACTTATGGCCCAAGAATGCGACTTAATGACGGACGAGTAATTCCAGCTTTTATGGGTCAAGCACTTCGAGGCGAAGATTTAACAGTTTTTGGAGATGGCTTACAAACACGCTCATTTTGTTATGTAGACGATCAAGTTGAAGGTATATACAGGTTATTGTTAAGCGATTATGTTTACCCAGTAAATATTGGAAACCCTCATGAAATTACCATTAGCGATTTTGCAGAAGAAATTATAAAACTAACAGGAACAACCCAAAAAGTTATATATAAAGATTTACCAATTAATGACCCCATGCAAAGACAACCAGACATTAGTCTTGCTAGAAAACTGTTAGGCTGGGAGCCAAAAGTTGATAGAGCAGAAGGTATGAAAATAACGTTTAATTATTTTAAAAGCCTAACGGAAGATGAATTATACAAAAGCGAACATAAAGACTTTACAGGCTTTATAAATAAATAACAGGCAAATGGAATATAAACGCGGAAGATTTTCGTGGTTATTAAGGCCTGCGCTAATTATCTATGATATTTTTATCATTAACATTTTTGCACATTATTTTTTAAGTTTTAATGAACAAAACTTACACTTTTTTTCATCAGATTTTTTTAATAACAAGCAACTATTATATTTAATATATACAATCTTATTTTGGATATTATCAACCGCAGTAATCCGTTTTTATGAGGTTTATAGATATACTTCATTACTAAATATCATATCCCTTTTAGTTAAACAGTTTGTCGTTTTCTTAATAAGTGTTTTTGCTTTTATAGGTATTTTTAGGAGTATAAACTTAGAAGCATTCACGGTGCTTAGTTATATACTTTGGGTGTTTTTAGCAATCAGTTTTGTTAAAATATTGAGTTTCTTAGTCTTAAAAACTTTTCGTGTTTATTTAAAAGGAAATTTAAGGAATATTGTTATTGTTGGTGATGGAGATAATATTGACGAACTCATAAACATATTTACAAAAAAGAAAGAGCTAGGGTATAATATTAAAGCATTTTTTAGCAATAAAAATTCTAACAATAGAACAGGAACCATTGAAGATAGTTTTAAGTATTTAAAACAAAACCAATCTATAGACGAAATTTATTGTGCTATTGATGAGTTATCTGAAAAGGAAGTTAACGAATATGTTAAATATGCGAATATTAACCACAGCAACATTAAGTTTATTCCGAAAACATCCAAGCTTTTTACAAAAAAACTCCGTACAGATTATTATATGTACCTCCCTGTTTTATCTATTCAAGAAGGCGCTTTAAGCAACGATTTTAATAAATTTATAAAACGAAGTTTCGATGTTTTATTTTCTTTATTTGTAATCGCCTTTATTTTGTCGTGGCTTTCAATAATCTTGTTTATTCTAATTAAGTTAGAATCTAAAGGGCCTTTGTTTTACAGACACAAAAGAAATGGTATAGATTACAAAGAATTTGATTGCTACAAATACAGATCGCTAAAAACCACTGAAGAAGTTAAAGGCACCTACGTAAAACAAGAAGATCCAAGACTCACCAAAATCGGTAAGTTTTTGCGTAAAACAAATATGGATGAATTGCCACAATTTGTAAATGTTTTAAAAGGCGAAATGAGTGTCGTTGGTCCTCGCCCACATATGCTATCATATACAGATGCGTATTCTAAAAAAATAGATAAGTATAATTTTATTTTTAGGCATCATATAAAACCAGGAATTACAGGTTTGGCTCAAGTAAGCGGTTTTAGAGGCGAAGTAGAAAAAGATAATGACATTATAAATCGTATTAAATACGATAATTTTTATATTGAAAACTGGTCTATAATTTTAGATATAAAAATAATTTTTCAAACAATAGTATATACGATTAAGGGTGATAAAAAAGCGTACTAGAGCTTTTTGATAAGTAATTGTAATTGCAATTTGAAGTCAAAGTTTTTAACTGAAGATTCTTGTATTTTTTTCTGAAATTCTAAATTTATTTTTTGAGTATTTCTTTCAGAAATAACCATATTTAATTCATTATAATCCCCTGATTTAGCAACCCACCCTAAGTTGAATTTTTCAATAATATTCTCACCTTCTCCACCGCCAAAATAAATTGTTGGTAAGCCCAAACGTGCGTATTCAAATATTTTTGAAGGTACAGAACCATAAATTCTATTTAGTAATGGAATTATAGCAATATTATATTGTAAAAGCACTTTATGTAAAGCTTCTCTGGTTACTCTACCATGAAAAAACACAGGAAGTTCAGGATGGTTTTCAATAAAAGATTCAATTAACTTTTGCTCAGCTCCAGAACCATAAATATGTAGCTCTATATTGTTGTATTCTAATTCTGTACAAAGTTTGTAAACTCCTTGCGCGATACCTAAAAGACCAGCATACACTAATTTTATTTTTTCATCATTAGTCTTTCGAACAACTATTTCTGGAGCTTCAAAATCTGGATAATTTCTATATAAGAAGGTTTCTTTCTGCGAAAACAAAGAAGTAACATAAGCAAGTATTTCCTCACTTTGGCCAAGAACTAAATCTGCTTTCTTGTAGTTAAAGCGTTCTATTTTCTCCAACATTTTATAGCTAAAATTCTTTTTAAAAGCACCAAGTTCTAATCCTGCGATTGGCCATAAATCGCTAACGTTTAAAATAAGCCTTCTGTTTTTTGAACTTAAAAAAAACATGCTAGTAAAAGCAACTAACAAAGGTGGAGATTGTACAATAACAGTTTTTGGTATTTTATTAAATATAAAATACCAAACCAAACTAAAACTATAAGAAAGCATGGCAATTAAACGCAAAAATTTATTTTTAGAAATCGTTGCATACAACCACAGCCTGTGTACTATTATGTTCTTTTCTAAATTTGTTTGTTTAAATTTCCTCTTATAGGTATTAAATATTTTTCCTGTTGGATAATTTGGTAAAGGGGTAATTACTTGCACTTTATAGTTTTTTTCTTGCAAACCTGTTGCTAGATGAAAAATTCTATTAGAAGCTGCTCCAATTTCTGGAGGAAAATAACTTGTAATTATTAAAACATCTTTCATTAAAGCGAATAAATTTCAACCAAACAATCTGTAATTCGCTTTGCAGCTTTACCATCCCAAAGTTCTGGTGTTTGTGCTTGTGCCCAATTACCAGCAAGTAAATTTTTAAAAGCAACTTCAATTTTTTTAGTATCATTTCCAACCAAAACATTAGTTCCAATTGAACAAGTTTCTGGTCTTTCTGTAGAGTCACGAAGTGTAATACAAGGTACATTCATAACAGTGGCTTCTTCAGTAATGCCTCCAGAATCAGTTATTACTGCCAAGGCATGTTTTACCAAGTAATTAAATTCTAAATACCCTAAAGGATTCGCATAATGTAGGTTGCTAAAATTTAAATTTAGTTCACTTAAAAGTTTCTGTGTTCTTGGATGAACAGGAAAAATAATTGGATAATTTTTCCCAAGTGTTGCAATTTGTGTAATTAGCTTTTTCAGTTGTTCTTCTTCATCCACATTACTAGGTCTATGAAGTGTCATTACTAAAAATTTCTTACTTGATAGCTTTAAGTCATTCCACAAACCTGGGTTTTTAAAACGAGATTCATTTTTAAGTAACGTATCAATCATGACGTTACCAACAAAAAAAATATTAGATTTTGAAACACCTAATTTTTCTAAATTTTCATTGGCATATGAAGACGTGGTAAAAAAGTAATCAGTTAAACTATCAGTCACAATTCGATTAATCTCCTCAGGCATTCTCATATCTCCAGAACGTATTCCAGCTTCAACATGCGCTACATTTATGTTAGCTTTTTTAGCAACAATAGTACAAGCCATGGTTGAGGTTACATCGCCAACAACCATTACTAAATCGCATGGATTTTGATTTAATTCTTTTTCAAAACCAATCATTATAGCCGCAGTTTGTTCTGCTTGTGAGCCACTTTTTACTTCTAAATTAGTGTCTGGTAAAGGAATATTTAATTCTTCAAAAAAGGTTCCACTTAAGTTTTTATCATAGTGTTGCCCTGTATGAACTAACCTATAATTTATATTAAAACCATTCTTTTTTTTATTCTGAATGGCTTCAATAATAGGTGCAATTTTCATGAAGTTTGGTCTAGCACCAGCAACAATGGTAATATTCATTTATTTTGATTTAAGTAAGATGAAAACTGCTTCAATTTACCACTTTTTGAACGAATTAATTTTTCTTGTCTTTCAAAATTAATTTGAAGTCCTTTTTCAAGATAGTTTTCCATTTCAACAGTAATTTTATGTATTTTTTCTTCTGAAAGTTCATCGGAACTTACATAAATAATTTTAAACGTATCGAGTTTTAATTGTTCGATTACAAATTCTTTTACGCTGCCACCATCTTCAATGATGCTTTTAGTAATATAATAAAATGTTAAGCCCGCAGCTTTTTTACCACTGGGCAAAACAGCTATATCATTGGTTCTACCAATAAGTTTTTCAAGAATAGGTTTTTTTAAAGTACTTTTTTTAGATAACACACCAAAATCTCCAATAGCGTATCTAATAAATGGCTGTGATTTATTGTAAAGTGATGTAATAACTAAACGTCCTTCTTCACCATAAGGCAAAATATTGTTATTTTTATCTAACACTTCAACAAAAAGTGTTTCACTATTTACTTGCCATTCGCCAAAGGGGTTTTCTAAAGCAATCAAATCCAATTCCGATGCACCATATTCATTAACAACTGGAACACCAAACTGGGTTTCCATAAGTTTTTTATCCTCTTCAAAAAGCATTTCAGAGGTTACAATGCACACATTTAATGACGGACAAATTTCTTTAAGTATTATGTTTTTACGTTGTAAATATTTTGCAAACTGAACCATTGGACTGGTATAACCATTCATGTATTCAAGTTTCTTAGTTTTAAAAATCGTTAACCAATTTTTAAAAGCATTATCACTTAAATCAAAAACATTAAATCGGGTTCTTTTGCCCACAAAATCTTTCAGTTTTTGAGTATAATAACCTTTTTTATCTAATGGAATACCATAAAAACGTGCTTGTTTAGAACTGTTAAAATCTATTCTATGCCAACCAAACCTATTTTTAATAATTGCCCAAGTTAATGCATGACAAAATTTATCTTTTGAAAAAATAAAAGGGGTTCCAGAGGCTCCTGAAGTTTTATCAATATAAACACTTTTTTTTGTAAACCCTTTTGATAAGAGAGATTCTAGAGGGTGTTGTAAATCTTTTTTTGTAATAACTGGAATACTATCCCAGTTTTTTAAATTTGCATTTTTAGTGAAAGTCTTATAAAAATCATTATGTTCTAAATGAAACCTAAAAATCTCTTGTTTTTGGCTTTCAACATAAGTTTCAAATTCCTTATCACTTTTATTTTGAATACTTTTTAACAGATTACTAGCTTTTCCAATAGGAAAACCTTTTAGTTTTAAAGAAAAATCAAATAGATTCAAAACGAAGATAATTTTTGTAAAGTAAATAAAAAATATTGGTGTAATAGAAGCATTAGTTCTATTTTTGCATAAACCACAAAAAAATGCATATCTTAATTCTTGGTTCTGGAGGAAGAGAACATACTTTTGCTTGGAAAATTGCCCAAAGCCCTTTATGCAAAAAATTGTATGTGGCACCAGGAAATTCTGGAACTGCCCAAATTGCTACAAATGTAAACATTGGCGTGAATGATTTTGAAGCCATTAAAGCATTAGTTATAAAGGAACGTATTGATGTAGTTGTTGTAGGGCCAGAAGACCCTTTGGTAAACGGTATTCATGATTATTTTTTAAATGATGAATCAATAAAACATGTTTCAGTTATTGGGCCACAAAAAGTAGCCGCAGAATTAGAAGGAAGTAAAGAATTTGCCAAAGAATTTTTATACCGCCATAACATTCCAACAGCAGCTTACGAGAGTTTTACAAAAGAAACTGTTGAAAACGGTTATGCATTTTTAGAAACTTTAAAACCACCATATGTATTAAAAGCCGATGGATTAGCGGGAGGTAAAGGAGTTGTTATTTTAAATGATTTAGACGTAGCGAAAGCAGAATTAAAAGCCATGTTAGTTGATGCCAAATTTGGACAAGCTAGTACCAAAGTGGTCATTGAAGAGTTTTTAGATGGCATCGAACTGAGCTGTTTTGTACTAACTGATGGTGAAAATTATAAAATTTTACCAACAGCAAAAGATTATAAACGTATTGGCGAAGGCGATACAGGTTTAAACACAGGGGGTATGGGCGCAGTATCTCCAGTGCCATTTGCAACGAAAGAGTTTCTTGCTAAAATTGAAGAACGTATTGTAAAACCAACGATCAATGGTTTTAAAAAAGACAAACTGCCTTATGTTGGTTTTGTATTTATTGGCTTGATTAAAGTTGGAGATGACCCTAAAGTAATTGAATACAATGTGCGTATGGGCGACCCTGAAACTGAAGTGGTTTTACCAAGACTTAAAAATGATTTTGTTGAAATTCTGCAAGCCATGGCCAACGGAACTTTAGATAATATTAATATTGAAATTGATGAACGTGCAGCGACTACTATTATGTTAGTGTCTGGCGGATATCCTGAAACTTATGAAAAAGGAAAAGTGATTACAGGCTTAGATACTATTGAAGATTCTATTCCATTTCATGCAGGATCACAATTGAAAGATGGTAAAATAGTAACCTCTGGAGGACGCGTTATGGCCATTACATCTTACGGAAATACGTACCAAGAGGCCATAAAAAAATCTTACCAAAATATAGAAAAACTACATTTTGATAAGATGAATTATCGTAAGGATATTGGTTTCGACCTATAAATAAGAGTGCGCCGAAATACTTTTATCTTCTTCGTTATTATTATCAAATATTCTAAGTTGCATCATCCAGTAAACCATAGCAACAAAACCTATTATAATAAATAACCAAGACACAGTATTTGCAGCAAACCAGTTTTCTAGTTCTAAAGCTCTTAAAGCATCATATGGAGCAAAAAGAACGTCAACAAATAAATCTTGTATTGCGTAAAAGAAATCTTTCATGTGTATTTAATGTTTTCTAACCATTTTTAGTTAGTATATTTACGATGCAAAAATACAAAAACAGTTAATGATTACAAGCATTTTTAGTAAATCTAAACCAATAAATTTTATTATTGTGTTTTTTATTACGCTATTGGCTTTTATTATAGCTAGGTTAGTTATAGAAAACGTTACTGTTTCCGCTCTTTTTATTTTTAAACAGTTAGCTCTTTTCTCATTGTGCTACGTATCTATTTTACTACTTAATTTTATTGTAAGTAAAAACAGTTTGAGTAAGAATGGTAATTATGAAATACTCTTATTTAGCCTATTTTTACTTGCTTTATATGAAGGGACAACGCATACTAATATCTTGTTTTCCAATTTTTTTGTGCTGCTTGGGCTACGCAGAGTTATGAGTATTCGTTCTCAAACCAATGTAAATAAAAAGCTTTTTGATGCTGCTTTTTGGATTGCTATCGCAGCACTTTTCTATTTTTGGGCCATTTTATTTTTTGTCTTAATTATTGCTTCACTAGTTTTATATACAGATAATAAAATAAACCATTGGATTATTCCTTTTGTAGGATTTTTAACGGTTTTTATTATTACAGTTGGAGTTTCAATAGTTTTTAATGATAGTTTTTTTGGAGCTTTTAAAAGCTTACCCGAAGTAAGTTTTGATTATAGTAGTTACAATTCATCCAGATATTTAGTAGCTATAACAATGCTTTTATCTTTTGGTGTTTGGTCGTCTCTATTTTATATTAAAAGCATTAAACAAAAGAAAAAGGCGTTTCGGGCGTCATTTAATACCATTATTGTAGCAGTATTAATTGGCTTTGCCATTATAGTTTTTGCACCAAGAAAAGATGGTAGTGAATTTTTATTTATGTTTGCGCCATTATCAATTATAATTACAAACTACATTGAAATTATTGAAGAAAAGTGGTTTAAAGAAGTGTTCTTATCCGTTTTAATTTTAATCCCTTTTATTTTGCTATTGCTGTAGTTTTTCTCCAAAAGCCAAATCGCCAGCATCTCCAAGACCAGGAATAATATAGCCTTTATCATTTAGTTTTTCATCTATGGCTGCAATCCACAAATGAGCATCAGTGTTAAACGCTTTTGAAACAAAATCTACACCAGATTGAGCTCCAATAACACTTATTAAATGCACTTCTTTGGGTGTTCCAAATGGTTTTAAAGCTTCAAAAGTAGCAACCATCGATTGACCCGTCGCCAACATTGGATCTGCTAAAATTAAAGTCTTGTTTTCTAAATTTGGGCAAGCTAAATATTCAACAATAATTTCAAAACTTTCAGGGTTATGCTTGTGGTGTCTGTATGCTGAAATAAAGGCGTTTTCTGCGGTGTCAAAATAATTAAGTAACCCATTATGAAGCGGAACACCAGCTCTTAAAATGGAACACAAAACAATATCGTTATCTATTAATTGTGTATTATTAATACCTAAAGGCGTTGTAATTGAAGCCGATTCATAATTTAGAGTTTTACTCATTTCATAACCTAAAATTTCGCCAATGCGCTCAATATTTCTTCTAAATCGCATGGCGTCTTTTTGAATATTTTTATCTCTTATTTCAGAAATAAAAGTGTTTAATATAGAGTTTTTAGTTGATAAGTTGTGAATATGCATAGTGCCAGTTTTCTACTAGTAAAGTTAAGTAAATATGAAGTATATTTGTAACCTAAATTTTATAAGCATGTTTACAGAAAAAGCCAACAAAATATTTCAAGACGTTATTGCAAAATACCATGTGATTAACACGGTTGATCAATCTTTTGAAAACCCATATGATAAATCTAATTTAATTGACCATTTATTATATAGAAAATGTTGGATTGATACCGTTCAATGGCATTATGAAGACATTATTCGCGACCCACAAATAGATCCGGTTGCGGCTTTAACTTTAAAACGTCAAATTGATGCGTCAAATCAAGATAGAACGGATATGGTTGAATATATAGATAGTTATTTTCTTGAAAAATACAATAATATAACTCCAAAAGCGAATGCTACTATAAATACTGAAAGTCCTGCTTGGGGTGTAGACAGGTTATCTATTTTAGCTTTAAAAGTCTATCATATGGAAGAAGAAGCTAATCGTAAAAATGCTTCTGATGCTCATAAAGCCGCTTGCCAAAAGAAATTAGATATTTTATTAGAACAACGTGTTGATTTATCAACTGCCATCGA
>JBAQZZ010000034.1:0-1578 GCA_049791475.1 Flavobacteriaceae bacterium
CGACTGTGTACCAAACAATACGTACCCAACCTTTGAAATAAGGGAATGCATCAAAATAATCGACGGCTATACCGATAATCAGCAATACAAAACTGAAAATTGCTGGTAAATAGGTTCTGAAACTACCGAGTTTTTCCGGATTGCTGTGATTATGGCCATCGTCGTGGCTATGTTGGGTCTCTGAATCTGGTTTTAAGTCCCTTAAATTAACTTTCTTTTTTTTCATTTACTTAAATATTTCTTTAATATCATTTTGAATAGGCATACGCTTTAAAGGTGGCACATCTGCTCCACCAGTATTACCAATAGGAACGTGATTAATAAATGATTTCCACCCACCAAAAGCTAATCGCAGTAGTTGTCCAAAGACTTCTTTAATGTCCTTTTGCATCAAACCAAACCGCAACATTAACCAATGCGAATAGGTGTGCTCAAATGGATAGGATTGACCAATAATATGGCTTCGTTCCAAATGATACCAAGCTGTACTGAAATCTTGTTCTTCTAATGCCTTATTATAGCACAGCAACTCTTTATTGTAGAATTTTTTTAAGGGCTGCGGTATTGTTGTATTGAATTTCATTTGCTTATTGAATATAAATATTAAGACTTGACATTAAGAAATAATCCAGTTTTTAGCCTGTTCTTTATCCTTTAAATCGAAGTATTTCACTTCAGAGCCTGTAAAAAAGTCCGTTGCCTTCGCTACCCATTCTTGCCATTTTTTTTCACCTACAAAAGCCATTTTCCCATAATCGGAAATATGTGCGCTATCTACTTTTATGTCTTCCCAAAATCCTTTTAAGGTATAACCTGTAAACTCTTCCATTTCAAAATAGAAATCTACCTTTTTACCTTTCTCTATAATGTTATGAATAAGTGGATGTATCTTTTCCACATCACTCTTTGAGATTTTACCGCTAATTTTTGCTGATATTAAATTGTCTTTTTCTGTATTGATTAAATGTATCATTGTTTGTATATTTTATTTTATTGAACCTAAAATACTGATAAATAATATGCAATGGAAGTGCATTTATTGGCCACTACATTTTTCGCATATTCCTTTAACAACAAGGTTTACATCCTCTGCCACATAACCTTCAGGAATACTGATGTGTGGTATTTTATGCTCTGTTAAGCAAACAGTTTCATTGCAATTATTACAATGAAAATGCAGATGCAAATCAGTTTCAATTTCACAGTTACAACCTTGTTCGCATAGAGCATATTTAGTAATTCCCGTTCCGTCGTCTATTTGGTGGACGATTGCTTTTTCTTCAAAAGTTTTAATAGTTCGGTACAATGTTGTTCTGTCTGCTTTTGTGAAAGCATTCTCAATATCGCTCAATGTTACCGCTGTTTCTCTTTGTACAAGAAACTTATAAATCAACAGACGCATTGCCGTGATACGAAGTTCTTTTGATGCAAATAATTTTTCTATCTCGTTCATAAGTCTTGATTAATGTCCGTGTCCTCCTCCTTCTTCTTCGCTGTTTTTTGCTTTTGCCAAAAGTGTAAAGGCATCCTTTAAAACAATTTCCATAGAAGTAATATCTTGTGTTCCATCTACAAAAT
>JBAQZZ010000035.1:0-9147 GCA_049791475.1 Flavobacteriaceae bacterium
CGTTTGTGTATCTAAAGTAAAAATAGCATTGTCTGAGGCAGCATATATTTTATTATTACCTTTTACAACATCTTTTATATTATAATACGAAAAATGACCTTCCCAAAGAGCCGAAAAATCTTGAGCACAAAGAAATAGTGGAAATAAATAAAAAAATATAATACAATTTTTAAGCATAAAGTATCTTTTTCAATATTCAAATATATTTATATCTAACGGTAATAACTTCATTTTAATTATTCAAAGTAAATTAAAAAATATTTTTTTGCAGCTTCTAATTTAGTTATTTTCGCTTAATTTTTTTTCATATCCATGATTATTAACTAATTTAAACTTTTACATTTGTTTAAATAAATATCTTCCTTGCAAAACCTATTTTACTTAGCGTTAATGATTAGCATAAACAATTAAAAACCCAAATGATTAATAACAAAAAAATTGTGGCTGTGCTACCTGCTTTCAATGCAGGAAAAACTCTTGAAAAAACCTTTAAAGAAATTCCATTTGATATTATTGATGAAGTCATATTAGTAGATGATTTTAGTAGTGACAACACCCTAGAAATAGCGAAAGAAATCGGTATTAAATATGTGATTCAACATCACAGAAATATTGGTTATGGTGCAAATCAAAAAACTTGTTACAATAAAGCATTAGAATTAAATGCGGATATAATAATAATGCTTCACCCAGATTATCAATATACCCCAAAATTAATGCATTCCATGTGTTACTTGATTTCTAATGATGTTTATGAAATAGTTTTAGCTTCACGTATTTTAGGCGGTGGTGCTTTAAAAGGAGGAATGCCTCTTTACAAATATATTTTCAATCGGATCCTTACATTAATTCAAAATATATTAATGAACCAAAAACTTTCCGAATATCATAGCGGTTACAGAGCTTTTTCTGCTGATATTCTGAGGAAAATTAATTTTAACAATAATTCAGATGATTTTATTTTTGACAACCAAATTTTAGCTCAAATATGTTTTAAAGGTTATGAAATTTCAGAAATAACCTGTCCCACAAAATATTTTGAAGACGCCTCCTCTATAAATTTTAAAAGAAGCTGTATTTATGGTTTTGGTATTCTCAAAATATCTGTACAATACTTTTTTGCTAAAACATTAAATATCTCATCTAGTTTATTTAAAAGTTAAAAAAATGAAAGTTAAAATATCAGTTTTAATTTTATTATTTATAAATTTTATCTTTACTTACAAATATTCTTCAAGGTACACAGAATTCGGGGGGATTCTTTCTATACTATTATTATTTTCTCAAATATTAGTGTACGTCTATTCTAGCAAAATTACTTTAGTTTACAAAGCAAAAAACATAATAATTTTATGCTTTGTAAGTTTTATAATTGCCTTGATAATAATCAGTCATTATAAAATCCCTCTTGAAAGCTTAAATGTCGATAGGTGGAGTGTCATTTCTTCTTTTATTGATGAATTATTTAATGGGAATTACCCCTATTATGCGCAATCACATAAGGGTAATTATCCTGGCCCTATGCCATTTTACTTTTTTATATCATTACCTTTTTATTTAATAGGAGAATTAAGTATTTTAAGTAGTATAGGCTATTTTATAGCAATTATATTAATTGTTAAAAAAACAAAATCTAATAATCATTTTAAATTTTTGTTTTTTTATTTATTTACTTCTTTATTTCTAATTTGGGAGATCACAACGAGAAGTAATATTTTTACTTTTACAATACTAATTTTATTGCTGCTTAACGGTTTCTTAAATTTTGATAATAAGAATAAATCAAAAAAAAATCTAATACTAGCGCTATTTACAGGTTTTTTATTATCTACTAGAGGCATATATATTTTATCTTATATTGTTTTTTTTCTGTCAAGTTTAAAAAACAATGAAGTTTCCATTAAAAAATTATCTCTTTTTACCTCTATAGCTTTAATAGCTTTCTTATCAACATTCCTACCTTTTATAATTTTTTTCAGAAGTGATTTTTTTACTATGAACCCTTTTATTATTCAATCTTCATTTTTGATACCAAAACCCTATATTTTAGTATTTATTTTGACCTCAGTATTAATGGTGTTTTTAGTAAAAAATAGGTCTGATAAATTTTTCTATAGTGGTATAAGCTTATTTTTTTCTATAATGACATATTCAATATATCATATCATTAAATATGGATATAATTTATCATTTTTACAAAGTAAAATAGATATTTCATACTTCATATTTTGTATCCCTTTTTTTATTATGTATTTGATTAAATATGATGACAAGAAAAACCCAGAGGTGTTAAATTCTCTGGGTTAAATTTATTAAAAGACTATCAACATATTTTAGCTCCCCAAATCGATTCTACTAAACTACACCTTGAGCCAACATTGCATCTGCTACTTTAACAAATCCAGCAATATTTGCACCTTTTACATAATCTACATAGCCATCATCATCTTTACCATACTCTAAACATGACTTGTGAATATCAGACATGATGTCTTTAAGTTTATTATCAACTTCTTCTCTGGTCCATTTATATCTTAATGAATTTTGAGTCATTTCTAATCCAGAAGTTGCAACACCACCAGCATTTGAAGCTTTGCCTGGAGCAAATAAAATTTTAGCTTTATGAAAAGCGGCTATCGCTTCTTTAGTTGAAGGCATATTTGCACCCTCACTAACACACATACAACCATTTTTAAGTAACATTTTTGCATCATCTTCATGCAGTTCGTTTTGGGTTGCACAAGGTAAAGCCACATCACATTTAACTTCCCATGGTGTTTTACCTTTTACAAATTTTGCATTAGGATAAGACTCTAAATACTCACTTATTCTACCTCGTTTTACGTTTTTCAACTCCATAGCAAAAGCCAACTTCTCTTCATTTATACCATCGGCATCATAAATATATCCTGAGGAATCTGAAAGTGTTAAAACTTTTCCTCCAAGTTGTAATACTTTTTCTGCTGCGTATTGTGCCACATTACCAGAGCCTGAAATCACCACGTTTTTGCCTTTTATACTATCTTTTTTAGTTTCAAGCATTTTTTGCGCAAAATAAACATTCCCATATCCTGTAGCCTCTGGTCTAATTAATGAGCCACCCCAAGACATGCCTTTGCCTGTTAAAACACCCGTAAATTCATTATTTAATTTTTTGTACATTCCAAATAAGAATCCTATTTCTCTTGTACCAACACCTATATCTCCGGCAGGAATATCTGTATTTGGCCCAATATATCTAAACAATTCACTCATAAAAGCATGACAGAAACGCATAATTTCATTATCACTTTTCCCTTTAGGATCAAAATCGCTACCTCCTTTTCCACCACCCATTGGTAATGTTGTAAGGCTATTTTTAAACACTTGCTCAAAGGCTAA
Source organism: Flavobacteriaceae bacterium (assembly GCA_049791475.1). Lineage (GTDB taxonomy): Bacteria > Bacteroidota > Bacteroidia > Flavobacteriales > Flavobacteriaceae > CAXBID01. The sequence continues at coordinate 3,382 of JBAQZZ010000035.1, forward strand.
AAATTTTAAAATACTAGCATTAACTGTAGGATGAAAACGTAAACCGCCTTTGTATGGGCCTATTGCTGAATTCATTTGAACTCGGTAGCCTCTGTTTACCTGTATCTCACCACTGTCATCAACCCAAGAAACTCTAAAAGAAATTAATCGTTCTGGTTCAGCCATTCTTAACAGAATGTTTTTTCCATAATAGATATCATGTTTTACTATATAAGGAATTACAGTTTCTGCAACCTCCTCAACTGCTTGTAAAAACTCTGGCTCGTGACCGTTTCTTTCTTTTACAAGCTCTAAAAATGCTTCAATGTTACTTTTCATAATAGTGTAAAAATGTATTAAAATTATAAAATAAAACAATTATTGATGACAAAGATACGTTATCTTGAAAAAAAACATCATTTTTTTTTGAAATTCGCAACGAGTATTTTTAAGAAAAATACATTAATTATTAATATTTGTTTGTTAAGCGAGTTTTTATATATTTGTTTATATTAACTGCCTCAAAAAAACAGAACCACATTATGCTTAACTTGAAACGGTTAGCTCCTTTTTTTTTCTTGCTTGTAGTAACCCAAGCTATGCATTCGCAATTTGGTTTTTCTCCTGAAATAGGCATTATTGCTGGTCCTGTGCAATTTAGGTCAGATTACGGTGTCAGAAATGATGGTGAAACCAACCTTGGTAATTCAGGTTTTGGAATTGGTTTTATCAACTATTTAAATTTTTCATATCAAAGAAATTATAATTATTCTTCCAGAGAAACCTACTTTAAAGATCATTTTAAAGTACGTAGCGAATTATCTTGGAATAAAACCAATTTAGAACATTTTGGTGAATTTGTTGATCCAGGTAAAACTTCTGAGGATGCAAAGAGATTAAGAGCTCAAAAAGGAGTAGCTAACAACCTTGATTTAGGCTTGCAACTAGAATTTTATCCTTACAGTATTAAAGAATTTGAATATCTAACCCCAAGGTTATCACCATTTGTTAGTTTAGGATTTCATTATACGTTTTTCAATTCTAAAGTTAGTACAACTTATAACAATCCTAATGCTTCAGCTTTTGGTGATGTTTTAGATCCATCCAATTTTTATTCTGGTTGGGATCCTGGATCTGTCGATGCGGGTACTGGAAGTGCATGGTCTGTAGTATCTAGTATTGGTGTTCGCTACAAACTTAACACCTTAAGTGATTTAATACTTGATTTAAGAGGGCAATATTTCTTTAGTGATTGGGTTGATGGATTAAATCATCAACTAAATTCTAACCAAAATAATGACTGGTTAATTTGGTTGAACGTAGGCTATATATTTTATTTTAATTAACTCATACAAAACAAAAAGAGCGCATTTTATAAAATGCGCTCTTTTTGTTTTAGCTAACTTTTGACTCTGGAATTGCTTATCTCAAAGCTTGTTCTAAATCAGCTATTAAATCATCAATATCTTCAATACCAACACTTAGCCTGATTAAAGAATCTACAACACCTGTTTTTTCGCGTTCTTCTTTTGGAATACTCGCATGAGTCATACTTGCTGGATGTCCCGCTAAAGATTCAACACCACCAAGAGATTCTGCTAAGGTAAAAACCTTTAAGTTTTCAATAACCTTAATAGCTTTTTCATAGTTATTACCTTTTGTTGTAAAAGATATCATACCTCCAAAATCTTTCATTTGAGACTTTGCTATGTCATGGTTTGGATGACTTTCAAATCCTGGCCAATATACCTTTTCAATTTTAGGATGATTTACTAAATATTCAGCTATAGCTTTACCATTTTCACAATGACGTTGCATTCTAACGTGTAATGTTTTAATACCGCGCAAAACCAAAAAACTATCTTGTGGACCGCAAATAGCACCACTTGCATTTTGAATAAAATACAATTTATCTGCTAAATCTTTATCCTTAACTGCCAAAGCTCCCATAACCACATCGCTGTGACCTCCTAAATATTTAGTGGCAGAATGCATCACAATATCTGCACCTAAATCCAGAGGCAATTGTAAATATGGTGTTGCAAAAGTATTATCAACTGCTAATAAAATTTGATGCTTTTTAGCAATCTTTGAAACGGCAACAATATCAATAATATTCATCATTGGGTTAGTTGGCGTTTCAACCCAAATAAGTTTAGTGTTTTTGGTTATACAAGCTTCTATATTAGATGTATTTTCCATTCCAACAAAATGGAATTTAATTCCGAAATCTTGAAATATCTTTGTAAATAAACGAAAAGATCCACCATACAAATCATTGGTAGAAATAACTTCATCGCCAGGTTTTAGCATTTTCATAACAGCATCTATTGCTGCCAATCCAGACCCGAATGCCAGACCGTAATTCCCATTTTCAATACTTGCAAAGGCATTTTCTAAGGCATTTCTAGTTGGATTGTGGGTTCGTGAATATTCATAGCCTTTATGCCCTCCTGGTGTAGTTTGGGCATAAGTTGACGTTTGATATATTGGTGGCATTACAGCGCCATAAGCTTTATCATGTTCTTGTCCGCCGTGTATTGTTTTGGTATTAAATTTCATTTTGTTCTATTTTGTACAAATGTAACTTTTAATTCGGTGTATTCAAATTCAATAATTACCTTTAACTTATACTTAATAAAAGCTCATATGGTTACTAAATTTCGCTTTATAATTATATGTTTTATGCTTCTTTTTAATTGTTCAGAAGCTATTAAAACAACGTTTTCAGATATTAATATTTCAACCGAAAACAATAACATTGTAGAAGTAACTATTCCAAAAGCTTTTGGTAATACAGAAATAACTAATTCTATAAATTATGAAATAGAAAAATTAGTTATTAATGCTTTAATAATTGGTGAGCAAAGTAATATTCAAGTAAAAACTATTGAAGAAAGTATTATTGCTTTTAACCAAGAATATGACACTTTTAAAGCAGATTTTCCTGAAAGTTTACAAATATGGGAGGCTCAAATTGATGGTGAAATTTTATTGCAATCGTCAGAAATCACAAGTATTTCAATAACATCTTATGTAAATACTGGTGGCGCACATGGTGTTTTAAATATTTCCTTTTTAAATTTTAATAGTATTACAGGAAAACAACTATTAAATAAAGATTTATTTACAGATATAGCTGGGTTTAAAGCTATAGCTCAAACTTATTTTAATAAAGCAATTAAAGAAAATGATGTGGTTTTTGACCAAAATAAGTTTGAATTACCAACAAACATTGGCTATACAGATGATGGACTTGTTCTGCTTTACAATACTTACGAAATTGCACCATATTCAACAGGTATTATTGAATTTGCAATTCCTTTTAAAGCCATTGAATCATATTTAGTTTTTAACAGTGCGGATTAAAGCCAGAATATAACCGAGATGCATAGCTTCGTGAAATAAAATAAATTGCAACGCCTCATCAATATTTGTTAATGTGTTTCCGGTTGTAGAAACAGTGTAAGCATGATACTCTTTAAAAACACCAGCTTTATAATCAGACTCTAATTTTTCAAGTGTTGAAAAAAGGAGTGTTTTAATTTCATCAACCTCATTTTGAGAAACCGCTCCTTCTGGTTTGGTATCTTTTTTATATTTATTTACCAACTCTTCACTAACCACCATTGGTAAACCTGATAATTTATAAGCAAGTAATTGCGCTGTAACTACTATATGTCCAATATTCCAAATAATATTATTATTGTAACCTTCTGGGATTTTATTTAAATCTTCTAACGAGTTGTTTTCAATATGTTTTTTGAAAAAAGGGCGAATACTGTGTAATACATCAAATGTAAATTGCATGATTTTATTTTTTTGATAAATATACTTTTAAAAGTGAAAATTAGCTTTATTTTGTGGTAAATAATTAGGGTTTCCGCTTTCAAGAAATGATAAAAGATAATTAATTATGAAAAAAGTATACTACTTAAAAACCTGTAATACCTGCCTTAGAATTTTAAAAGAATTGAATCTTTCTTCAGAGTTTATTCTTCAAGATATTAAAAATGAGGAAATCACGGCAAAACAAGTAGAAGAAATGAAAGTATTAGCTGGAAGTTTTGAGGCACTTTTTAGTAAACGCGCCAAATTGTACAAGGAAATGGATTTGAAAAATCAAAACTTAACCGAGCGTGATTATAAAAACTATATATTAGAACATTATACTTTTTTAAGCAGACCAGTTATTGTAATTGATGATAAGATATTTGTTGGAAACTCTAAAAAGGCTATTGAAGCTGTTAAAAATTATATTAATTCTAAATAAATGTCAGCACAACCGCAACCTAAGACATATGCTTATTCCAATGATGCGTTTTCATTACAAACACTGTATCAAAATCAATCACATTATCAAACCTTGGAACTCATTAGAACAAACCATTAACCAGCTATGAAATTTAAAAAAATAATCTCAATCCTACTTTTAGCAATAAGCACCACGGCAAGCGCTCAATTTAGTTTTAGCACCTATGCTTTGCAAAATGTGAATATTATTGATGTAAACACCAATGATATCCTTTATGATTATACCATAGTCATCCATAATGATAAAATTTCCGCCATTTTGCCTTCTACAAAGTATACCGTTACTGATACAGTTCAATCCATAAGATTAAAAGGAAAATTCGTAGTACCCGGCCTAATTGATGCCCACGTACATTTTGCAACAGACCCAACCGAAGAAAGACGGGATAATGCAGAAAAAGTATTGAAAGAAATGCTATTAACTGGTATCACTTCGGTAAGGGATATGGCTGGCGATGCGAGAGCTTTATCCAGTTTATCAAGAGATGCTTTAGTGGGCGATATCGTGGCGCCAAACATTTACTATTCGGCTTTAATGGCGGGTTCAACCTTTTTTTCTGACCCAAGAACCATTGCATCAGCTCAAGGAGGAATAAGCGGTAAAATGCCCTTTATGAAAGCAATGGGTGATGATTCTAATATAGCACTGGATGTAGCTGAAGCCAAAGGCACAGGAGCTTCAGGTATAAAAATATATGCCTATTTATCGGATAATGAGGTTGTGAAAATTGTTGAAGAAGCTAAAAGACAAAATTTTCCTGTTTGGTCGCACGCAGCATTGCAAATCGCTAAACCATCTGAAATAATAGCAAGTGGTGTGATATCAATTTCACACGCCAATATGTTGGTTTATGAAAATGATGATAGTGAAAAGGTAACAAAGTCTTGGATTGACCATAAACCGAATGGAAAGGAAAAAGAATTTTGGGATACAGTGTTTGAAAAATTAGACTTTTCTGAATTGTATAAATTAATGATAAAAAACAAGGTCGTTTTAGATGCAACATTTTCAATATTAGAGATACACAAAAACCACCCTAAAATGATTTGGCGATACGAAATTGGAAAAAGAATAATTCAGCAAGCACACAAAAAGGGTGTGCTTATCGCTGCTGGAAGTGATTCTGACCAAGAAACATTTGTTCAACACGAAATGAAATTATTAGTAAATGAAGCAGGTTTTACGCCTTTTGAAGCCCTTATTTCTGCCACTAAAAATTCGGCGCAGGCCACTGGAATTCTTAAAAATCAAGGTACTATTGACGTTGGTAAAAAAGCGAATTTGCTTTTTTTAAACTCAAATCCTATCGAAAATATTGAACATATAGATGACGTCTTTTTAGTAATAAAGAATGGGAAATTATATAATACGGAAGAATGAGGTTAGAAGTTAGAAGTTAGAAGTTAGAAAAATAGCAAAAACTTGAAAGCTGAAACTAGAAATTTGAATTTATAAATAGAAAAGAACAACCA
>JBAQZZ010000036.1:0-14998 GCA_049791475.1 Flavobacteriaceae bacterium
GTAAATGATGGTTCAAAAAGCTCTAAACTCATCACAGATTCAATACCTCTAGAAGCATATTCATCTTGTAATTGTTTTTCAAATTGTTGTCTTGCTTCAACATTAGAAGTCATGCCAACTAATAAAACTTTACTAGGATTATATGAGTCTATATCTGGGTTTTTCCAGTTTTCAACCAACTCCGTTGTAGAGCAACTAACGGTTAGTAAGCCAAGTATTATAATGATTATAAATTTCATTTTATTGTGTTCTTATTGCAATAATCGCTTTTGTTTTTTTTCTTTTAAAACACCTTTAACTAAAGTAAATAATTGCGTTTTTAATAATCTATAAGTATCTAAAAAATCTAAAACCTTTATAATTAGTTTTCTATGCTCATTTTTATAGGTATTTTCTAACTCTATTTGGTTTATGCCGTCAATCATAATTTTAAGTCCTCTTTCATGGTCTTTGGTAGCTTCTATTAATGTATCGGTTTGTTTTTGAAGTTTACCTAATTGAGCTACAATATTTTTACTTTCATTAAAATGCTTTGAGCTTATAAGTTGAAGGGTGTATGATTTTACTAAATCATTAAAAAACAGTTGTTCGTCTTTAGCAAATTCTAATTCAGACAACCATTTTTTGGATGTATCATGCATGGTTTCAGCACTTAACCACTCGACATGTTTTGGACTTTTGTTTTTTGTTTTCATCTGTTTAAGTTTTATTGTTTTATATATGTCTGATGTAATTCGCTATTAAACATTTTAGTAGATATTACCGTTTAGTTATTATAGCTCATTTCATGATTTTGAAATTTTTGAATTTAAAAAGCAGAAAGGAATCAAATGAGGGAAGACTACTTTCTGCCTGAGAGAAAGATTAATTAACCTCAATAACTTTTTTAGCAGGTTCTTTTGTAGCCGCTTCCTCTTTTTTAAGTAGCTTCACTTTTAAAATTCCATTTTTATAAACTGCCTTTACATCTTGATCTAAATCTATCGAAGGCGGAAGCATCATAGATCTTTTAAAAGATTTATAGCTAAACTCTTTGCGAGAATACTCATCTTCTTTTTCTTCCTCTTCTAATTCTTTTTCACCACATACATGAAGTATATCTTCTTCGATGGTTACTTCAAAATCTTTTTTATTAAATCCTGGAGCTGCAAATTCAATTTCAAAATCTTTGTCATGTTCTTTTATATTTACAGCAGGCATTAAGCTATCATCTTCAAAGAAATCATCACTAAAATCATCGTCAAATCTTACTATATTGTTTAAATTAGAAGGGAATAATCTACTTCCCCAAGGTCTTAACAGACTATTGTTCCAAGGTGTTAATAATTGGCTTTCAAATGGTGATAAACCATTTCTTCTTCTACGTTTCATTAATGTTGTCATAATAATATATATTTAGGTTTAATTTATTTTTCAACACTAATATATTTACAAAAACAAGTTTTTACAATGATATATATCAGTCAGTTAGAGCGATATTAAATGTTTTAGGCTTATATCATCACTTTCTCAACATCAGTAAGTTTAGGTATTGCAACTTGCCAATTGTAGGTGTCTTTTATTTTTATGCGAAACGCATTCAAAGCCATAGGTTCGCCGTGAATTAAATACACTTTTTTAGGACTGTTTTTAATGTTGCTCATCCAATCTAATAAATCGTTTTGGTCTGCATGTGCCGAAAGGCTTTCAATATTTTTGATGGTAGCCTTTACAGGGTAATATTTTCCAAAAAAACGAATTTCGTGAGCGCCATCTTGTAACTGTCTGCCTCTTGTGCCTTCAGCTTGAAAGCCTACTAATAAAACAGTAGTTGATGGCTCGTCTATAAGTTGTTGCAAATAGGTAAGCACCCGACTGCCAGTTACCATACCACTTCCAGCAATAATTATTTTAGACCGTTTATCATCTATAGTTTCCCATGTTTCTTTATACGATTGTATAATATTTATATGATGACACATAGCCTTGTAATCTGTCATAGATAATTTATGCCATTTAGGAAACCGTTTAAAACCCTCTAAAACATTATTGCCCATTGGGCTATCAATAAAAATTGGGATATTGGGTATTTTATTTTTTTTATAAAGTTTCCAAAGCAAATACATGAGTGTTTGCAAACGCTCTACTGCAAAACTTAGGATGATTAAATTTCCTTTTTTATGAATAGTTTCGTTGATGAGTTGTAACAGAATATTTTCTTTTGGATGCAACTTATTACCATAGGTACTTTCAATGAATAAAAAATCTGAGCATTCAGGTTTTTTTGGGTCATTTAATGAATAATCATTTGGTCTGCCAATATCTCCAGAAAACACAAAGCGTTTGCCGTTAATATCCAACTCAATAAAAGTGGCTCCAATAATATGCCCGTTATATTGAAAACGATACGATATGTGTTCTGAAAGCACAACTCATGTATCAAGTTCTTCCACCTGAAATTGCGCAATGGCCTTTTCTGCTTCAATTTTTTTGTAAAATGGTAATGCAGGATTGTGTTTCGTGAATTTTTCTTTATTGGTCTTTTTGGCATCTTCTTCATGAATTTTGGCACTGTCTTTTAAAATGATTTCGGCAATAGCCAAAGTAGGTGCAGTTCCTATAATTTTACCCGTAAACCCTTGTTTTAATAATCTGGGTAAATAGCCAACATGATCTAAATGCCCGTGTGTAAGCAATACAACATCAATGGTTCTAACATTTACAGGTAGATTTCTCCAATTAAGTTCTTTTAAACCTTGAAATATTCCGCAGTCTATTAATATATTTTTTCTGAAGTTTCAATAAGAAATTTTGAGCCCGTAACGACACCTGATGCTCCTAAAAAATTAATTTTTTCGAAATTTTTCATCTTAACTATTTTAAGTACGACACAACATTTTTATTTCATTTAATATTTTTTCCTTTCTAATATCTGAGATTCCTAAATGGTCTAAATAAAATGCATCGCCAATTAATGTTCTGCATAGCACCACATCTCTACTTAGTAAAAACTGTTTTTCTCTTTTGGTAAGTAAAGTTGATACGGTAATTGGATATAATCCTAAGCGGTCTATTAGGTCTTTTAAACCATCATTTTTAGGGTAATCCCAGCTTAACAAGTACAGATTTACACAGTTGCCGTATTGTATGGCATCTTCGCTAAAACGCGTGTTGGTTACTACCCAGCCTTTTGTAAGTATAGATTTATTTTTAGGATTGACATTCCAATGGGCCTTTACATCATTATAGCGTGAATTTATATAAAGTGGAATTTTGACGTTGCAATTAAGCCCTTGTTCGTTATGAAATTTACATTCTATTATAGTGGTTTCATTATTTTTATAAGCTATCACATCAATTTCGTGAGTAATACATTGCCCTTGTAAAATCTTATCGACTTCAGTTTCATATCCTGAATATTTCAATATATCACCAATAAAGCGTTCAAAAGGAAAACCCGTTGGTCCTAACTCGTAAATAGCCTTTTTAAGTTTGTATTTTGACGCTAAATAACTTTTCTTTTTCTTTAGAAGTGCAAATGCTCTGTTATAGATTTCTTTTGTTGAAACACCTTGATACAACTCATCTCTAACTTTATCAATAATTTGATTAACCGTTTTTTCGTCTGCACCAGTTCGTTTCAAAGATGTTTTTAATTTTTCTAATGAAAATTTCACTTTTTCTCCAGAAGATTTAATGATTTCGATTGAGTCTGTTTTCATCTTTTCTGTTATAAATTTGAATCCATTCTTAATTAAAAACTACAGTTGTTTTTATGTGTTTAGTTTCTTAAATCGTGCATGACCATAAGTGGTACCCTAGAGTTGTACCCCATTTCTTTAACCAATGGATTACTAAGTATACTTGAAAAAAAAGTATGTTTTTTATTTATAAAAGCCACCATATCACTACCTCTACTTTCAACGAAACAATTAATAGCTGTTGGTATATCTATAGCACTAAGTGCGTGAAAAGAGTAATCAATATTTTCAAAATATTCCTCTAAGAGTTTTTTATTATTGAGCTGTTTCTTGTCTAGTTTATCTTCTTCAGAAACATGAAGAATTCTAATGGAGGCATTACAGTTTTCAGCAAGCTCTGTTAAATAATTTAGTTCTCGTCTTTTTAAATGTGTTTTATAACTCGTAGGAAATACAATTTCTTTTGGCAAACTATGTTTTGCTAACTCAGGAACAACAATTATAGGGCAGTTGCGCACTTTTTCCATAACATTTATAGCGGTACTACCATAAACTATTTTTTTGTAGTTTGTTTCGCCTTTAGTACCCATAATTATCATTTCTATATCCTTTTCTTCAACTATGTTTTTAATAGCTTCAACAACATTATTAAATGTAGAAATGGTTTTAAAATGATGTTTCGGATTTTTTGAATCCTTAAAAACTAGCATATCCAAAACTTTAGCTAACCCGTTTTCTGAATCTAGTTTTGCAGTTTCGTACATTTCACTACCAGGCTCCATATTCATTAGGCTATCTACAATATGGCTTGTAGTAGAAAACACGTTAAGTATATAAAAATCACATTGGTCTTTTTTATATAATTCCAATGCAAAACTTATAGCATGCCATGCGTTTTTTGAAAAATCTGTGGGTAATAATATTTTATGTTTCATGAGGTTAATATTTAAGTTTATTATATAAATTTAACCTCAAAGCCATTTGGTGGCAATGATATATATCAGTTCATTCTGGTATAACTAAAAAGGGTATAATGGGATGAAAACCTATTTTTTTTATCACGGGTTCTTTTGTTATTTTTTCTATAAAACTATGCTTGTATTTTACCATGGCCAGTATATTAATACCCAGTTCTTCTATAAAATCATTAATTTCCGCCTCTTTTTTAGCATATTTAGGCATCCAATGGAGACTATGTTCATAATCGCTTAAATAGCTTTGTAACATCATTATATTATGCTCTTGTATAGCATTTAGTTTTTCTTCTGCATTAATATGTACAATTCTAATTTTGGAATTATATAAATCTGCTAATTGTGTTAAAGGTCTTATTTCTTTTATATCATAAAACCGATTAAAATCTGTTGGAAAAGCTATTTGTGCTGGTGTAACAAAATCAATATCTTCTGGTATAATTAATATTGGGCAATTGTTTATACACGTTATAACATGGACTGTATTACTACCAAAGAAAAATTCTTTTGCTCCCGTAGCACCTTTTGTGCCCATAATAATCAAATCTATTTTCCATTCTTTAATGGCCGTTTTAATTGCTTTTTTTAAATCTTGGGGACTTAAAATTATTTGAAAATCATGGTTGGCATTGGCATTATTATTTTCTACCAAATTTTTCATTTCTAATAACTCCTTGAGCGCATTATCCTGCATTGTTTTTAATAACTTATTTGAAAGATTGGATAGTGTTGATGTTTTTATTAATACAGCATTTAAAAGATAAAACACACACTCTTCATCTTTAAAAAGTTTTAAACCATAGCCAATAGAGCCCCAAGAATTGGCTGAAAAATCGGTAGGAATTAAAATATGTCGTCTCATGACTTAGTTTTTTAGGTTGTTGATGGAATGACCAAGAATGGCACATTCAAATGAAACCCTATCTGATTTATTGTTGATTTAAAAAACAAGTTCTCAAAAAAGGAATGCTTGTTATTAATCATAATCAACAAGTTTATTTTCGACTTTATCTGAAAATGTGTGATGGCTTCAGGTACATTTTTATTACTTACACTATGAAACAAATAGGTTTCACTTTTTAAATAAGTTTCTAATACTTTTTTGTGAGCCTTTTGGGCTTCAGACAAATCATACCCATAAGACACATTTAATACATTTACCTTAGTATTAAAAAGCGAAACAATACCAATTATTGGTTTTATGTGATAGTCTTTGTAATCAATTTCATAGTCTGTTGGAAACAAAACCTCATGTGGTTTTTCAAAAGTAAAACGGTCAGGTATTGCTATTATGGGACATTTTACATTTTTAATAACGTGTACGGTGTTCGATCCAAATAAAACCTCTTTGGCACCTGTAGCGCCTTTTGTGCCCATAACTAAATAATCTATGGCTCTCTTTTCAACAACATCTTTAATTTCAGAAATTAGGGTATTAAATACGGCGATAGTTTCTATGGTGTGTTTCGAGTTATTAAACTCGGTTTTTATTTTAGTCTCAAACACATCTAATCGTTTTAAAGCATTTTCTTTAACGGCATCATACAAACCAAATTGAGCAGGTTCCATTAATACATATTCAACATGATAAACTGCTGGAGTATAAGTGTGAAGTAAGAAGAATTTACAACTTTCATTCTTAAAAAGCTGCAAAGCGTATTTAATGGCATTCCAAGAATTTTCAGAAAAATCGGTGGGAAGAAGTATATTTTTCATAATATAATTTTTTAATTTATAGTTAGCTTCGTTTCATGTTTTGTAAAGCCAAAAAAGGAATATCAAGATGCAAACTCAACTCATCTAAAGTAGATTGAAATAGAATATTCTCTAAAAAAAAGTGTCTTGTATTTACCATTACCAAAATATCTATAGGGTATTCTTTTATGTATTTATATATAGTATTGATGATGTGTTTGCTATTTTTAACTTTAAAATTGATTTTATTTTTGCATAAATGCTCCTTAATAAATTCCCTGTTATCTTCTTGTCTCATAGATAATTTATCGCTTATAGATATATAAAGCATATCTATTACAGCTCTGTATGGGAAAACCATTTCGCAGAGTAATTTTAATTCGCGCCTTTTGTAAGGAATCATATAATTTGTTGGAAAAAGAATGTGTTTGGGCTGTTTATATTTATAGTTTTCTGGAATTGCCAAAACGGGACATTGTACATATTTTAATACTTGTAAAGTATGACTACCAAAGGTTATTTTTTTAGCATTGGTTTTTCCTTTTGTACCCATAATTATAATATCGATATTTTGCTCATCTACAATTTTATCGGCTTCATCTAAAAGTATATTATTGGCAGAAATTATATTAAAAGTATGCCTAGGATTTGGAGAAATATTGGTTATGGTTTTTAATGTATCCTTCAATTTTTTTGTAGAACTGTTACGCACTAAGGTGGTAACACTATCAATAGTTTTTCTAGATAATTCAATCTCATTAGCATAAATATCATCTTGGTAGGCATGCATTATAAAAAACTCGCTAACGTCATATTTAAATAAATCGACGCCATATTTTATAGCATTCAAGGCATTTTCGGAAAAATCGGTAGGAATCAGTATTTTTCTCATGGTCATAAGTATTATCTCTAAAAATAAATACTAAACCACTTTGAAACAATGATATATATCAGATTGAAAAGTATGATGGCTTGCTTTTGAGGCTATCAATTAGATTAAACTAAAAAAAGGGAATGTTTTATTAAAACATTCCCTTTTTTTCATCACATATAAATATCTGCGAATCGATTAATAGCCACCCTTTAAATAAGAAACAGGAAGTCTAAACTTCCTGTTTCCTTTTTGAAATGTTTGATTTTATTAACTAACCTTTCCTAATCATTAATATCCCTAATGAAAGCTATATTAAATCTTCAGTTAATTATTACCGCCAAACATCTCTATACAGCGTTAAACATTTTGCAATGAATAAAATCTGTGTTTTTTTAAAAACAGGAGATCGAAACCTCCTGTTTCTCCAAAGTATCTAATGTTATTATTTAGCTTTTGGTTTTCTACATTATACCATTTATCACTAAATGCAATATTGAGGTTTTCCTGCCAAATATTAGCTTCAAACACTTTGTTTTAGTATCATCATTTTGCAACAACAACACCTATATTTTTTAAAAAACAGGAAGCCGAAACTTCCTGTTTCTCCAAAGTATTTAATGTCATCATTGAGCTTTTGGTTTTCTACAATATAGCATTTATCACTAAATGCAATATTGAGGTTTCCTGCCAAACATTAGCTTCAAACACTTTGTTTTAGTATCATCATTTTGCAACAACAACACCTATATTTTTTTAACTATGTAAAAGAACTTTTTAATAATGGTACTAATATAATTCATTGTTTTTCAATAGGAAATGATATCCATCAGTTTTGAAAATACGCTTGCCAAAACAATAAATTAAAATTAATTAACAAACTAAACTAAACTAAACAATACCTTTTAAACCTCAAGATTTTTAAACTACTAAAGTGTAAGAACGTTTTAATAATAGTGCTAATTTACAGGACTATACCTTACAGGGAAATGATATATATTAGTTTATAAAAATTAAACAGGTATAATTTCATATACAATATTTAACAAAAACAACCCTGTAAAAAACAATAAAGTATAAATAACCTGTACTAATTTCACATTAATAAACTTTAGTGTAACAACTGTGTGCTTTGGAAAAACAAACAGGGCTAAGCCTATAAAAAGCGAAATCCATCCAATAAGTGTAATTATAAGTTTCCAGTTTGGTTCCCAAATATTATGAAATAAAATATTTAGTAAACCCACAATAATGGCCATAAAAGATGAAACAATTAGAAATTTCTCATCATTTAAGTCATTAAAAATTTGTTTTATGCGCTTGGGATTAAAACTTAATATCAAGAAAAATATGATAAGATACCATCCCCAAAATTTGGCTAAAAAAATTGAATTATCCATAATATTTAATTTTTTTCATGTAACACTAAAAAAGGTATTTCTGTATGATAGCTAATTGCTTCAACTTTTGAATGAAATAAAATTTGCTGAAAATAATTTAAGTTTTTTGCAACCATACATATCATATTTATATTTCTACTCTCCACAAAACATTGTATGGCGTCCTCTACTTTTTTATTAGTCAAAAAATGAAAGCTATGGTTTAAATGATTAAAATAGTCATCCAATAACTCACTGTTTTTATTTTGATCATTATTTAAATGTGCTTTCTTTTTACTGACATGAAGAATTCTCAATGCAGATTTACTAGTTTCCAAAAGGTTAAGAATAGGCTGTAATATTTGTAAATTGTAGGTTGATGAAAAGTCTGTTGGAAATGCTATTTCTTTTAATTGAACAAAACTTGCGCTTTCTGGCACTGTTAAAGTGGTGCATTTTACTTTAGTAATAACATCGCCTGTATTGCTTCCTATTATTATTTTTTTTAAGCCTGAAGCTCCTTTTGTACCCATAACAATACAATCTATATTTTTGTCTTCTACATGTTTTCTAATAGATTCTATAAAAAAACCATAATCAGAAACGGTGTAAAATCTATGTTTTTTATTGGGTAAAAACTCTTCAGTAATGTGTTTTAGAATTTTGCGTAGCTCTAATTTGGCTGGTTTAGTATAAACGTCTTCTATAGTTTTTTCTGGAGGCACATATGATATATCGCTAAGCATAAGGGCATCAAACCTGTTTACATGTAGTAAATAGAAGTGGCAGGTTTCTTTTTCAAAAAAATTAATGGCATATTTAATAGCGTTCCATGAATTTTGAGAGAAATCGGTGGGAAGTAATATGTTTTTCATCTAACAGCATCTTTACATGCACTAATTTATAAAGTTCCTCTTTTAAATAAAATGATATTAGTCATTTAATTAGAATAGAAACTGTGGCTAAGTAATACTTTTTAATTTTTGAATATCTATAACCTTAATATTTCGTCCTTCGGCTTTAATAAGACCTTGTTTTTTAAACTCGGTTAACGCCCTTATTAATGTTTCTGGAGCAATGCCTGCAACACTGGCCAAATCACTTCTAGATATTTTTATGGGATCGTCTGGTTTGCGATTAATTTTTTCTGCAAATTTTAAAATAGTAGTTGCCGTTTTTTGATTAACTGTTCCATAAGCCATTTGTAAGAGTTGCTCTTTTACAACAGACAAATCATCGGTCAATAATTCAATAAGTTCTAATACTACTTTATGGTTTTTACTTAGTATATTATTAAATTCTATAATTGAAATACCTAATAAATTAGTATTTGCAATGGCAGAAGCGGTTTCTTTATGAGGGATATTTTGTGTAAACGAGGTATAACCAAACAAATCATCTTCTTTATGCAAAGCCGTTACAAGTTCTTTTCCCTGTTCGTCTATTCTATAACACTTAACAGCACCTTTTTTTATTAGATAGATGTAATTAGAATGGTCGCCTTCATGATAAATAAAGTCTCTATTTTTAAAAGTAAATTCTTCTCCATAATCATCAAAAAAGTTTTTTAAATCGTTGAGTGTTTTTATTTCATTCTCGTTAGGTTCTATTAACTTAGTGTCTTGATGACTCTTTAATTCTTGTAAAATGGAAACTTTTGCCAACCTACTTTCAATGGCACTAATCAGGTCATCTTCTGTAAATGGTTTTGTTATATAATCGTCTGCGCCCAGATTCATACCTTTTCTAACATCATTAGGCTCTGTTTTTGCAGATAAAAATATAAACGGAATATACTTTGTTAATTTACTTTTGGAAAGTATTTTAAGTGCGCTATAACCATCAAGTTCGGGCATCATAATATCGCATATAATAATATCTGGTCGTTCTTTTTTAGCCAGGGTTATACCGGTTTTTCCATTTGAAGCTTTTATAACTTTATAATTTGAAAGTTCTAAAAGTTCAGCGGTGTTTTCTCTTAAAACAATATCATCTTCTACAAGTAAAACGGTTTTCATGATTTTGCTGTATTTGGAAAAATTACTGTAAACGTTGAGCCTACCTGCTCTTTACTTTCAAAATAGATAGAGCCACCTAAATTCTCTAAGTGGTTTTTAGCAATATTTAAACCTATGCCTGTACCTTGCGTGTTTACAACATTTTCGGCTCTAAAGTAGCGTTCAAAAATGTTTTTTTGGTCTTTTTCTGGAATGCCTATACCTTCATCTTTTACCGTAAGTATCGTTAGGGTTTTATCTTGTTTAATTTGTAAATCTATAACCGACCCTTCTGGCGAATATTTAATAGCGTTATATAGTAAGTTAGAGAATATCAACTGGATTATTTTTTCTTCTTGGTAAAGCGATAAATCGTCAATATTTTCAGGGTATTTTATTTTTTGTCCTTCTTTTAAAAGCATATTGGCATTGTAAACCACTTCATTAAGAACCTTACTGAGTTTAAAATGACTAAACCTATAATTCACTTTTCCTGTTTCAAGTTTTTCAATAGATAAAAAATCGTTTAGTATATTATTTAAAAAGTAAACTTTATCAGTTATCGTTTTTAAGTGTTTATCTCGCTTATCTTGTTGCTTGGTTAACTGATATTTACCAAGTAATTGGCTAGAGGTTAAAATACCGCTTAAAGGTGTTTTGAACTCGTGTGATACTAGGGATAAAAAATTGGTTTTCAATTCATTAAGTTCTTTTTCTTTACTAAGTGCTACTTTAAGTTGTTGTGTTCTTTCTTCTACTTTCTTCTCAAGTTTTGTGGTGTAGTTTTTTCGTTCTGTAATATCTAAAATTATAGCTACAAAAACATTTTTTTCACCTAAGTTGGATAATTGTAAATGGACTTCTACGGGGTAGATAGAGCCATTTTTGCGTTGATGTACTGTTTCAAATTCAACTTTGTCAACATTCTTTTTTAATAAAACATCAATAGTTTTTCTAAATTTAGCTTTATTATCATTTGGTTTTATATCTAAAGGAGTCATTTGCTTTAATTCCTCTAAAGTATATCCAATGTTTTTTAAAGCCCCGAAATTCACGTTCAAAAATTTTAATGTTTTAGTATCAAAAACATATATTTCATTTAAAGATTCATCAAAAATAGATGCTAAATGATTGCGTTCTGCTTCGGCGAATTTCCTTAGTGTCACATCATTTTGTATCCCAATAAAGTTTGTAACGATACCTCTAGAATTTGTTATCGGAAAAATGTACAAATCATTCCAAAATAGAGTACCATCTTTTTTATAATTTCGAATGGTGGCTTGACAGCTTTCTCCTTTTTTTATAGCATCTCTTAAATCCTGAAGCTGTTTTTGGTCTCTATCTTTCCCTTGTAAAAACCTGCAATTATGGTTAAGAATTTCTGCGTCAGAATACCCTGTAAGCCTTTTAAAAGAATCATTAAAATAGATAATTGGGTTGTCCTGTTTTAAAGCATCAGTAATAATAATACCATTCTCCGCAGATTGTAATGCTTTACTTCGAAGCATTAAGTTTTTTTCAATTTCTTTTTTTTCTGAAATATCCTTAACCAGAGCCATAACATAGGTTTTGTTATAGATTGAAAAAGGATTTAATTCAACTTCTACGGGAAAAATAGTGCCATCTTTTTTTAATGCAAAAATATCTGTGGCCTCTCCCATTTTTCGACGTTTGCCTTTTTGAATAAATTTCTCAAAATATACGGAATGGTCTCGATGGTAATTAGAAGGAATAAGCAAGTTTAATTCCTTATCTAAAATTTCATTTTTAGAGTATCCAAAAATAGTTTCAGTCGATGTGTTAACTTCCATAATCCTTTGATGATTATCCACAATGATAACGCCCTCTGAAACGGTTTCTAAAAGAATATTGAATATTTCTTGATCTTGCTGAAACATAAAAAATATGTTTTATCAATGTTACATTAAAAATACGAAAAAACCTATATTATTTATACTGATTTATATCATATATAATTAATAAATAAGTACTTACATTTAGTGTCAAATTTTGGATAAATGGAAACTAAACAGACATTTACGCCTAAGTTTTACCAAAAGCTTGGTAAGTTATTTTATGCCATTTCGGCATCTGATAAGCAAGTGCGCAATGAAGAATTTAACAAACTTAAAACATTGGTAAAAGAGCAATGGCGAGAAAATGAAGGTGTAAAAGATCATACGGTTTACCAAATAGTGTATGCTTTTGAATGGTTGAAAAAAAATGAAAAATTGAATGCCGAAATATACTTTGATGATTTTGTAAACTATAAAAATGAAAACCCAGATTTATTTACAGACGATATTAAAAAACGGATATTAAAAACAGCACATGCCATTGCTGTATCGTTTTCTGGTTTAAACAAATCGGAACTAATTATGCTTGCAAAACTCGATATAGAATTAAAAAAATAGATTTATGAGTAGTAGCTTTAATAGTATTATAAATTCAAATCCGTTAGTGTTAATTGATTTTTATGCCCATTGGTGCGGCCCATGTAAAGCACTTGCTCCTATTTTAAAAGCGGTGAAGCATGAACTTGCCGATACCATTAAAATAATAAAAATTGATGTTGATAAAAATCAAGCTTTAGCATCCAAATATCAAGTTCGTGGTGTACCAACCATGATGCTTTTTAAAAATGGAAAACAAGTTTGGCGACAATCTGGCGTGCTTCAAAAAAATGAATTATTAGCTATTTTAAATAAACATTCTTAAAGGATATGAGATTATATTCAATTTTCATCATTCTTTTTACCATATGGTCTTGCTGGCTATGATTATTGGTTTTGTAGGTGGTGTTTTTGGACTTTTAATTGGTTTTGGATTAGTTAGTATAATAGATACAATTCCTTTTAAAACAGAGGCTTTACCAACGGTAGAAACTTGTCCTATAAATATGAATCCTATGTTTTTTATTATCGGATTTTCATTTGCCATGTTATCGACGTTTTTAGCAGGCTATTTACCTTCAAAAAAGGCTAAAAAATAGATCTCGTAAAAATTATAAGAGGCCAATAATATGAATGTTGTACTAGAAGCAAGACATATCAATAAATATTTTAAAAAGCCTGTATTATTCCATGTTTTAAAGGATATCAATTTTCAAATTAAAAAAGGAGATTTTGCTTCAATAATGGGGAAATCAGGTTGTAGAAAGTCAACATTACTCTACATTTTATCAACCATGGATACCGATTATGAGGGAGAACTTCTTTTTTGTAAAATTATAGCATTCTTGGGCTTATCAGCTAATCTTTTGGAGAGTATTCTGATTCGGTTGCAATTAGCTAATATGCTGTGTTCTCTGCTTTACAAAAGGTTCGTCCTGCACTATATTTGGTAACAAAGTACTGTGTATAAGTTATGCTAACATCCTACTTCAAATAAAAATCTTATATTTAAGCAACTGATTTGCTACAACTGAAAATCCTGCGGATTCTAAGTCGCACAAATCATACACAAAACCGTTGGCAATTTGAAAAACATCGAATTTTAAATGAAAATACATATTCCAAAAATATCATTTGAGACACTTCATAAAAAACAAATAGATGAATTTTGTAAATTAAACTCTGAAAAGTATGGTAATGAGTTTGCACTTAAGGTTACTAGAAAATTAATGTCAACAGATTATAAAAATAACGGAATTTACTTTTCTCATCGAGATTATTGCGGAATCGGAATGTTTTTTTCCAAAGAAAAATTTATTTTGACTACAGTTTTTGATGGTTATGGATATGATGGTTATGGCAGTGAGGAAGTTATTGTTGAATTTGATTCTGATACTGAATTTATTAATTGGCTTTCTAACGAAAATGACCAGAGTATGTCATTATATGGCGAGAAATTTAATAATCAAACTATAACTAAATTGAGATTAGATTGGTTTCTCCAAGAGAACTATTCGCCAGTTTGGAATGACTATTGTCGCTACGTCAGAGAAATTTCGGAATGATTAAATTTTATATTAATTGAATAAAATGAAAACCAGTTGCCAACATGCGTATATAACATATATAAAAACCTTTTTCTAAACCGCAGGTCTTATATCTACTTCTACTTTCATTTTATTTTGTCCGCTACTATATATAACGCCTTTTAGAGGTGGAACATCATAATAATCACGTCCGTGAGCTACAATAATATGTTGGTTTTTTGGTATTTGGTTATTTGTTGGATCAAAATCTATCCAACCAAATTTTGGGATATACATAGAAAACCAAGCATGAGACGCATCGGTTCCAATCAGTTTTTCTTTTCCTGGAGGTGGTAAAGTTTCAATATAACCACTTACATAGCGCGCAGGAATTCCAACAGATCTCAAACAGGCAATCCCAATTTGAGCAAAATCTTGACACACACCTTTCTTGTTTTTCATAACTTCATGAATTGGCGTTGC
>JBAQZZ010000037.1:0-4073 GCA_049791475.1 Flavobacteriaceae bacterium
AGAGTAATCACATAACAGTTTCCTCCTTTGGAGGATTAAGGAGGAATAAACACATAAGAGTAATCACATAACAGTTTCCTCCTTTGAAGGATTAAGGAGGAATAAACACATAAGAGTAATCACATAACAGTTTCCTCCTTTGGAGGATTAAGGAGGAATAAACACATAAGAGTAAGCACATAACAGTTTCCTCCTTTGGAGGATTAAGGAGGAATAAACACATAAGAGTAATCACATAACAGTTTCCTCCTTTGGAGGATTAAGGAGGAATGACCACAAACCAACTAGTAACTCAAATCAAAAAGAAAAAATCCTTTCTCTGTATTGGATTAGATGTTGATTTAAATAAAATTCCGAAACATTTATTAAAAGAAGAAGACCCTATTTTTGCTTTCAATAAAGCGATTATTGATGCAACACATCATTTGTGTGTGGCTTATAAACCTAATACTGCTTTTTATGAAGCTTACGGATTAAAAGGTTGGAAAGCCTTAGAAAAGACTATTAATTATTTAAACGAAAAACACCCAGATATATTTACAATAGCCGATGCAAAACGAGGCGATATTGGCAATACAAGCGCTATGTATGCCAAAGCTTTTTTTGAAGATTTAGGGTTTGATTCAGTTACTGTTGCGCCTTATATGGGCAAAGATTCGGTTGAACCGTTTTTGGCTTTTAAAGATAAGCATACCATTGTATTGGCATTAACATCAAACGTTGGTGCATCTGATTTTCAGACGCTAAGTGTTAATAATCAAGAATTATACAAAGCTGTTTTGCACGTTTCAAAAACTTGGAAGAATTCTGAAAATTTAATGTATGTAGTTGGAGCTACAAAAGCAGAGTATTTGGTTGAAATCAGAAAAATAATTCCAAATAGTTTTTTACTAGTTCCAGGTGTTGGAGCACAAGGTGGTAACTTACAAGAGGTTTGTAGATATGGAATGAACGAACATGTTGGATTATTAATTAACTCTTCGCGAGGTATTATTTACGCATCTTCAAATCAAGATTTTGCGCAAGCTGCTGCTTCAAAAGCTGAAGAATTGCAAAATCAAATGCAAGCTATTTTAACTAAATAGAAGCCGTTTGAAAACCTTCGGGTAAATCAATTTTGCTTACATCATCTACGAAGTTTGCAATTTTGGTTTCTAATTCTTTTAAACTAATCAATTTACTTACGTTTGGTATTATTCTACCAACTCTACAAAAATGTGGATTCATATCGTTCTTATTTATATTTAAAGTACGCTCAAATCACTGGTTTAGATGTTGTTATAATGTTAAAGAATTGATAAAAAAATGTTTAATCCTGTAATGCAAAAACTTTCTTCAATAAATCTGTAGTTCTAGAACCTATTTTTGTTCTAATTTCTTTTTCTTCAACGGCAATCATGGTATAAACACCTTTTAAGGCTTCACCCGTAACATAATCGGTTAAATCAGGGTTCACATTATTTGTAAAAGGAATTGCATTGTATTTGTTTATAAGGTTACTCCAAATCTCATCTGCACCAACTTTACTAAACGAACTCTTAATAACAGGATTAAATTTAGCATATAATGCGGTATCTGTTTTACTTGTTAAGTATTGAGTTGCGGCATCATCATTACCTAATAATATATTTTTAGCATCAGCAAATGTGATGTCTTTTACAGCATCCACAAATATTGGTGTTGCTTCTTTAACGGCATCTTCGGCGGCTCTATTTAGCACTTTTAATCCTTCATCTGCTAAACTGCTTAAACCAATATCTCTAAGCGCTTTATCAACTTTTTGTAATTCTTCTGGAAGTAAAATTTTAACTAAGTCATTTTTAAAAAAACCATCGGTTTGGGTAAGTTTAGTTACTTGTTTGTCAATACCAAAATCTAAGGCTTGTCGTAATCCTGATGCGATTTCAGTATTTCCTAAAACACCACCTTGTGGTAATTGATTAACAACTTGTTGTAATTCTGCACATGCAGTAAGGTTAAATAGTAATACTAAAACTAAAGTTTTTCTAATCATGATGTTTGGGTTTTATATTTACAAATATATATTTTACAAATGAAACTGTTTCAATCTTGGTCTCTCATATTTGTTTTAGCGCTTTTTAATTGTGATAATAAGTAAAAAGACAATTATTTATTCATTTAAATCATACCAATCCAGCTCTTAAGGAAACACATCCATTAAAAGATAGTATTCAAAAATTAGGATATCATTTTGCCAAAGAAAGCGACAATTTTGGTTTATGAGAAAATAACCGTTTTGTTATTGTAAACCATCACTTTTCTATTCGCATGAAGTTTAACAGCATTTGAGAGCACAATTTTTTCTAAATCTCGTCCTTTGGCAATTAAATCTTTAATAGAATGGGTGTGAGTAACGTGGGCTACATCTTGTTCAATAATTGGTCCAGCATCTAATTCTTCAGTCACGTAATGACTTGTGGCACCTATAATTTTAACACCGCGTTTAAAAGCTGAATGATAGGGTTTCGCACCTACAAAAGCAGGTAAAAATGAGTGATGAATGTTTATAATTTTATTAGTGTATTTACTAATTAAATTACTTGAAATGATTTGCATATACCTTGCCAATACTATAAAATCTATGTTATGCTTTTCAAGCAATTCTAGTTGTTTGTTTTCAGCTTCTTGCTTAGTATCTTTAGTAACTGGGATATGATAAAAAGGTATTTTAAAATTATCTGCAATTTGTTTTAGGTCATTATGATTACTAATAATAAAAGGGATTTCTAAATTAAGTTCTCCAGAATTATAACGTCCTAATAAATCATATAAACAATGGTCGTATTTAGATATAAATAACGCCATTTTTGGTTTCTTTTCAGAAGAATATATACGCCATTTCATTTCAAATTTTTTAGCAAGATTTTTTTCAAAATCAACTTTAAAAGTTGTTGTTGAAAAACTATTTGAAATAAATTCACTTTCTAACCTCATAAAAAAAATATCTTGTTCTCTGTCAACATGCTGGTCTAAATAAACAATATTACCACCATTAGCTGCAACAAAATTGGTAACGTTGGCTATGATATTCGATTGGTCTTTGCAATGTATTAAAAGCGTAATTTTATTCATGTAATTTATATTCAATAAGCGCTTAAAATTAATCTAAAAATTGGAGACCAATTAAAAACAATATTAATTTTAGATAATCATACGTATAATGGATATTTTTTTGAATATTTCGTAAATTGCAGGACTAAATAATAGTTTTTTTTAAAAATGAAACAACAGTCTCCTTATAAGCCAAAACATAAAGTTCGAATTGTTACAGCAGCATCTTTATTTGATGGTCATGATGCATCTATTAATATTATGCGTAGAATTATTCAAGCAACAGGTGTTGAAGTGATTCATTTAGGGCACGATAGAAGTGTGGAAGAGGTTGTAAATACTGCCATTCAAGAAGATGTAAATGCCATTTGTTTAACTTCATACCAAGGCGGGCACAACGAATATTTTAAATATATGTTCGATTTGCTAAAAGAAAGAGGTGCAGAACATATAAAAATATTTGGCGGCGGTGGCGGTGTTATTTTACCATCAGAAATTAAAGATTTAATGGCTTATGGTATTTCCCGAATTTACTCACCAGATGATGGTCGTGAAATGGGATTGCAGGGTATGATTAATGATTTAGTGGAAAAGGCCTCCCCCAACCCCTCCGAAGGAGGTGAGTTCAAAGATTACGTAAATCATAATATGGATGCTTCTTGGTTATTGAAAATGAGTGATGAAGAATTTACCAAAAAATTAAAAAATAAAGATTTAAGAATAATTGCAAGATTAATTTCGCTCGCAGAAAATAATCATGAAGCTTTTGAAGGTGTTTTTATTAAGCAGAGTAAAAGTTCTTCCCCTTCGGGGAAGTTAGATGGGGCTTCGGTTTTAGGAATAACAGGAACAGGTGGGGCAGGAAAATCTAGTTTAGTTGATGAATTAGTGCGTCGTTTTTTAATTGATTTCCCATAAAAAACGATTGGAATAATTTCTGTTGATCCGTCAAAACGGAAAACTGTAGGAGCGCTTTTAGGAGATAGAACACGAATGAATGC
>JBAQZZ010000038.1:0-1815 GCA_049791475.1 Flavobacteriaceae bacterium
CAACAGAAATCAGTTCATCCATTTAAAATCGAAACATCATGAGAAAGAAAATCAGAACCCTATGTATTGCAATGACCTTTATCCTTTTATTGCCTGCAGGCGCTGCCTGCCAGGGGATGCCGGTGTATGATAACACCAGCTTTCTATCCCTGGTCAAGCAACTCGTGGAGGCGGGGAAACAGACCGCCGAGATGCTTAAGATGGTAGACCACCTGAAGGCGGCCAAGGAAAAGATCGAAAAGGTCAACAATGCGGTGAAACAGTACCAGGCGGTTCGGGATATCACCCGCAACAACGAGGTCCTGTTCGATATGGTCAATAGCGACCTTCGGGAAATCCTCAGCTCCCCCTATATAGAGCCCCATGAGATCGGGACCATTTCGGACGCCTTTAATTCCATCATCGAAAATTCCCTGAAAAACCTGGAATTTATGGAACAGGTACTCTCCAACGATTTCCTGAACATGAACGATGCGGAGCGTTTGGAGGTCTTGGAGGCACAACGTGAGGAATCCAAAAAGATGGTAGCGGACATAACCCTGAAGAACAAACGCTATCGGACCATCATCTCCTTTCGGAAAATGCAGGCCGTTATCAACGACAGGAAAACAAACTATTAGCCATGGCATGTATTTTTTTGGGCATAGGATTGGAATATGTGGATGCGGTCTTCCAGACCATCAAGGACAGCAGCTTTGCCAGCTATACCATTGGTGGTATGAAAACACTCGCCATCCTTTTCTTTCTGATCAACATCCAAAAGAAATACTATGAGGGCGGCACGGACAGGGAAGGTCTCACCTGGGGCCTTACCCCGACCGATCTGATCAAGAACTTTGCCATGGTACTGGTCGTAATTTTCTCCACCCAGGTCCTGGATGCCTTTGACGGTATATTAGTGGCCATCGAGGGGGAGTACCGGGGAACCGCCCCTGCCCTATTGCCCTTGGAACTACAGCAACTGGAAGTGGAAGAGGATATCGGTCTGTTCGATGCCACCACCAAGGCCATGGGGCTTTTGTACGAATGGCTGGCCACCCCGTTTTTGGGCATACGCACCTTGGCCTTCGGCATGGGGCTGTTCCTCTGGGTACTCGATCTCTTTATCTATCCCCTGTTCTTGGCGGAGCGGTATTTTCTTCTGGGCATCATGCAGGCCTTTTTCCCCTTGGTGATCAGTATGTCCGTCTTCGAGAAGTTTCGGGATATGGGCTATCGTTTTTTTAAGCTCTACGCAGCGGTCTATATGATCGTGCCGGCCTTTTTCTTGGTCAATGTTTTTGTCAACGAACTCTATGGGGAGATCACGGACAACTTTTGGCCGAACCTGTTTGGTACGGATTTCGGAAGCGAACTATTTGCCCCGCTCATCGAACTGGCAGGGGTCGGGTTTATCGTCCTGTTGAAATTCAAACTCTATAAACGGGCGACCGGTTTCACCTTTCGCCTATTCGCGGGTGCTTAAGCATTGGTCGCTTATCGACACTATTAATACAGCAACTATGAAAACACAATTTCCAAACTACAAGAACATCACCGATATTCTCCGGCTCAACCGCTTTATCGTTTTGGCCGTGGTCATCGCCTGCCTGCTCACAAGTGCCTTCGCCATATGGACGGTTCTTCGGTTGAACCGGCAGATGATGGGCAGCGCTTTTGCCGTCAATACCGATGGCACCGTGATCCCGCTAAAACTGGTTTCCCAAAAGGAGAACCTGGCGGTGGAGGCCTTGGCACATCTGGAGCTCTTTCACCGGTATTTCTATGGAATCGATGATAGCAACTACGAAAAGAACCTCGAGAAGGCCCTATGGT
>JBAQZZ010000039.1:0-3356 GCA_049791475.1 Flavobacteriaceae bacterium
GTTTTGTACCCCAAGCCATTCCATCATTTTCTATAAAATATATTTTAAACCAACTAAATACTTCAACATCATCATGAAGTGCAAAATGGGTTTTGATGTATATTTTACTTATCTGATCGATTAGTAAAATAATAACGATAAGAATTATTGATTTTTTTAATGACATCTATTTAATTTAAGACCTTTCGACTGTGCTCAAGGTGACAAAAAGTTTTAAATAAAAACGTCTCGCTTGTTGGTCGAGACGTTTCATATATATTATTTTAAAATAAAATTACTGCATGTTTTTTGCTTCAATGCTCAAGGTTGCATGCGGCACTAATTTTAAACGTTCTTTTGCAATTAGTTTTCCTGTTACACGACACACACCAAATGTTTTATTTTCAATTCTAATTAAAGCATTTTTTAAATCGCGAATAAATTTTTCTTGACGAATGGCTAATGCAGAATTAGATTCTTTACTCATCACTTCGCTCCCTTCATCGAAGGCCTTAAATGTAGGCGATGTGTCATCTGTACCATTGTTATGGTCATTCATATAAGCACTTTTAATAAGCTCTAAATCGTGTTGTGCTTTCTTTATTTTTTCTTGTATTAGCTCTTTAAATTCTGCTAAATCTTTATCTACGTATCTTACTGTGTTTTCACTAGCCATAATATTAATGTTTTTTAATAAACAGTTTGGTATTTACATGGTCAAAAGCAATTTCTATACCCTTGTCTAATTTGTCTATAATTTCAAGTTCGTTTGTTAATGTTTCAGATTTTATATATGAAATGTTTGCATCAACTGCGTTTACTATATGTTCATCTTTTTGAAGGGTAACATCAATTCTATCTGTTACTTCAAATCCTGAATCTTTACGTAAATTCTGAATTCTATTGATTAACTCCCTCGCAATCCCTTCTTTTCGTAAATCATCATTTATAGTTACATCTAAAGCAACTGTTAAAGTGCCTTCGTTTGCAACTAACCAGCCTTCAATATCTTGCGATGTTATTTCTACATCTGTGCGTTCTAAAGTAATATTTTTTCCGTTCACTTCAACGTTCAAATTACCATTTTGTTCTATTTTGTTAATATCTTGTGCTGTAAAGTTAATTACTGCATTGGCAATGGCCTTCATATCTTTCCCAAAACGCGGTCCAAGAGTTTTAAAATTGGGCTTTATTTGTTTTACTAATATATCTGAAGCATCATCTAAAAGCTCGACTTCTTTAACGTTTACTTCATGTTTTATTAATTCTGAAACCGCTAAAATCTCTTCTTTCTGCTGTTTACTATCAACAGGAATCATGATTTTTTGAAGTGGCTGACGCACTTTTATCTTTTCTTTAGCTCTTAACGATAATACTAAAGAGGATATTGTTTGTGCCGCTTCCATTTTACGTTCTAAGCTTTTATCAACAAAAGTGGTATCAAAAACTGGGAAGTTTGATAAATGCACACTTTCAAAGTGCTCTTTTTTAGTTACTTTATTTAAATCTAAATATAGCTTATCCATGAAAAATGGTGCAATTGGCGCTCCCAATTTCGAAATAGTTAACATACACGTGTAAAGCGTTTGGTAAGCCGAAATTTTATCTTGTTGGTAATCGCCTTTCCAGAAACGCCTTCTACTTAAACGCACAAACCAATTACTTACATAATCTTGCGTGAAATCTGAAATAGCTCTAGCCGCTTTTGTAGGTTCATAATCGGCATAAAACGCATCTACTTTTTGAATTAGTGTATGTAATTCTGAAAGTATCCAACGGTCTATTTCTGGTCTTTCATTTACAGGAATATCAGCTTCACTATAATTGAAATTATCGAGATTTGCATACAATTGAAAGAATGAATACGTATTATAAAGCGTTCCAAAAAACTTGCGTTTTACTTCTTCAATACCTTCTAAATCGAATTTTAAATTATCCCAAGGGTTTGCGTTAGAAATCATGTACCAACGTGTTGCATCGGCGCCATAATTACCAAGGGTTTCAAAAGGGTCAACGGCGTTTCCTAAACGCTTAGACATTTTTTGTCCGTTTTTATCTAATACCAATCCGTTGGACACTACGTTTTTATAAGCAACAGAGTCAAAAACCATGGTTCCGATAGCATGAAGCGTATAAAACCATCCACGGGTTTGATCGACACCTTCCGCAATAAAATCGGCTGGGAAAGCCCCTTTTAATTTCCCCAAAGGGGAAAAACTCATACGCAACTCGTACTCTATTTTTTTTAAAACGTTATCTATATTTCCAATAACCTCTTCATTTGTAAA
This sequence comes from Flavobacteriaceae bacterium, assembly GCA_049791475.1. GTDB lineage: Bacteria > Bacteroidota > Bacteroidia > Flavobacteriales > Flavobacteriaceae > CAXBID01. The sequence goes on from JBAQZZ010000039.1 coordinate 2,268, forward strand.
CCTGATAACTCTAAATCCTAAATCTTCTAAATTTTCAGTTCTAAATTTATCAGCTTCCTTAATTTCTGCATTGTTATGATAACCTCCATCAACTTCAATTACTAAATTTTTAGCTAAACAAACAAAATCTACAATATACTCATCAATAATATGCTCTCTTCTAAATTTGTAACCATCTAATTGTTTTGTTTTTAAACATTCCCAAAGAACTTTCTCAGCTTCAGTAGGGTTTTTAATTCTTTGCTTTTTTAGTTCATTAATTAAATGATAGGAAGATTTACGCGCTGTTTCATATCCAATCGAGCGTTTCAGTTCTCCCCTTTTGGGGGAGTTAGTGGGGGCTTCTTCAAACGGATAATGCCATTGTGCGTAAGGCATAGAACCAGAATCAAACCAAACATCAATTAAATCGCTTTCGCGGAACATTTTTTGTCCACTTGGAGATACTAAAATAATCGCATCAACAATATTTTTATGTAAATCTATTTTTGCATAATTATCTTCGGAGTTGTTTCCAACTTCAAAATCAGCGAAAATATCTTCAGCTAAAACACCTGCTAAAACCGCTTTTTGCATTTCTGCTTTCAGTTCTTCAACAGAGCCAATACAGATTTCTTCTTTACCATCTTCGGTTCTCCAAATTGGTAACGGAATTCCCCAATAGCGTGAACGTGATAAATTCCAATCATTAGCATTTGCCAACCAGTTTCCAAAACGACCAGTTCCTGTAGCTTTTGGCTTCCAGTTTATGGTTTCGTTAAGTTCATACATGCGATCCTTAACATCGGTTACTTTAATAAACCAAGAATCTAAAGGATAATATAAAATTGGTTTATCTGTACGCCAACAGTTTGGATAACTGTGCTTATATTTTTCAACCTTAAAGGCTTTATTTTCTTCTTTTAATTTAATGGCAAGCTCAACATCTATAGATCGTTCTGGTGCTTCGCCATCATTATAATATTCGTTTTTCACATACTTACCAGCGTATTCTCCCATTTCTGGTCTGAATTTTCCTTGTAAATCAACAAGCGGCACTAAATTACCATTCTCATCTTTAACCAATAGTGGTGGTATTTCTGGTGTTGC
>JBAQZZ010000040.1:0-1824 GCA_049791475.1 Flavobacteriaceae bacterium
TATTTTTTAACAAATTTTTCGGTTAACGAACCTTCTGTATGTGCTTTTTATAATTTTTATTTTAGTTATCTGCTAATTCGAAACCTTCAGCCTCATCATGAATTACATGTTCATTATCTTCTGCGCCGTGGGTTAAACGCTTTAGGGGTTTTAAAATTGCTATGAATAACAAACCAATTACTACTGTAAAAATAACTATCCCAGAAAAAATTGTAAGCTCTCCATATTCGCTGGCAGATTCTCCTACAAGACCAGCTACTTTATTTCCCAATCCTGTGGCTGCAAAATAAACACCCATCATTAAAGAGGCATATTTTACTGGTGCCAACTTTGTAATAAACGATAGAGCTACTGGAGAAATACATAACTCTCCAATGGTATGAAATAAATACGCTAAGACTAACCAAATCATACTTGAAGTACCTGATTTTTCAAACTCCATTGCTGCAAACACCATAAATAGGAAACCAAAACCCATAATTATTATACCCAAAGCCATTTTAAATAGCGATGATGCTTCTTTTCCTTTAAGCTTTCGTTTTGCCCAGATACTAGCAACAACCGTAGCAAATAGTATTATAAACCCTGCATTTAGACTTTGGAACATTACCGTTGGAATTTCCCACCCGAAAAGTATTCTATCTGTTTTAGTATCAGTGTATAAATTCATTAAGCCACCTGCTTGTTCAAAAGCACCCCAAAATATAATTACCATAATAAATGATAATAACAAAACTAAAAATCGATCTTTAAATATTTGTGAATCTAATTCTTTATAAATCATAATTAACAATGCAGAAATTGCCGTTAAGAATATAAATAATAAACCAAATCCCCATTCTAAGGCATACCAACCATAAATAGAAGATAAAAACAAAATCCCTACTATTAACAATTGCTTTGGCGAGCTAAAAAGTTTTGAATAAAGCGCCCCATAAGAAACTTCATTAGCATCATTTTTACTTGAGATAAAATTACCAACTTCTTTTAAATATTTTTGACCAGCAATATAATTAACTAAGCCAATAAGCATAACTACTCCTGCAAGCCCAAATCCAGCATGCCAACCCCATTTAGCAACAACACCACCAACAACCAACGTTGCAAGTAAAGCTCCTAAATTAATACCAATATAAAAAATACTGAAACCTTTATCACGTCTTATATCACCTTCTTTATATAATCCTCCAACCATAGTTGAAATGTTTGGTTTTAATAAACCTACACCCAAAATAACCAAACCTAAACCTGTATAAAACGCCCAAATATCGGTAAGTACCAATACACCATGACCTAAACTTAAAATAATGGCTCCAATTAATACCGCCTTTTTCTGGCCTATTAATTTATCTGCTATCATGCCTCCTGGAATAGACATTACATAGACTAGCATGGTGTACCAGCCATAAAGGGCTAATGCCTCTTGATCTGTCCATCCCAAACCTGGGCCTCTATCGTCGCCAATTGTTTGTGTGGTCATGTACAAAACCAATAAGGCACGCATTCCATAATAAGAGAAACGCTCCCACATTTCAGTTAAAAATAAAATATACAAGCCTATTGGTTGACCGAAAAGTTCTCTTTGATGTGGTTTTAATGCAGAAGTTGCCATATATATATATAATTTTGGTTAGTTTTTTATCCCTTAATCTTAACTTGATTCACTTTAGTTTCTTTTTATTGTTGAAATTTATCACCAAGTGTTTCATTAATAAAACGAGTCATTTTTTTAAATAAATGCAGCCTTGTATTCCCTCCATAAATACCATGATTTTTATCTGGATACACAACCCAATCAAACTCTTTATCAGCTTGAATTAATGC
>JBAQZZ010000041.1:0-2859 GCA_049791475.1 Flavobacteriaceae bacterium
ATTGAAGACCCATTAGCATTTGTTAAAACCAATGTAATAGGCACTATGATTCTTTTAAATGCTTTCAAAAACACAAGGAAAGATAATTTTGATAATAAATTATTTTATCATGTTAGCACTGATGAGGTTTACGGAACTTTAGGGCAAACAGGCTTATTTACAGAGACCACTTCTTATGACCCAAATTCACCATATTCAGCGTCAAAAGCAAGCTCAGACCATTTTGTTAGAGCTTACGGAGAAACCTACGGCATGCCTTATGTAATTACAAATTGCTCAAATAATTATGGGCAAAATCAGTTTCCAGAAAAGTTAATTCCGCTATTTATAAATAACATCATAAATAATAAACTACTTCCTGTTTATGGTGATGGAAATTATACCAGAGATTGGCTTTACGTAAAAGACCACGCCATGGCTATAGATTTAGTTTTTCATAAAGGTAAAAACGCAGAAACATATAACATTGGTGGTTTTAATGAATGGAAAAATATTGATTTAGTGAAATTACTTTGTCAACAAATGGATACTGAATTAGGAAGAGAAAAAGGGTCTTCAGAAAAATTAATTACCTATGTAAAAGATCGTCCAGGGCATGATTTACGTTACGCTATTGATGCATCAAAGATAAAAAATGAATTAGGCTGGAAGCCTTCAGTTACATTTGAGCAGGGTTTAAATAAAACTATTACATGGTATTTAGCTAACGAACATTGGTTAAAAAATGTAACTAGCGGCGCATATAAATCATATTATGAAAAACAATATAGCTAAAACATAAGTATAATGAAAGGCATAATTTTAGCTGGAGGATCTGGAACAAGGCTACACCCATTAACATTATCGGTAAGTAAGCAACTCATGCCTATTTACGATAAACCCATGATTTATTATCCGTTATCCACATTAATATATTCAGGAATAAATGAGATATTAATTATTTCAACACCTAAAGATTTACCCTTATTCAAGGATTTACTTGGAGATGGAAAAAAGTACGGGTGTACATTTCAATATGCCATTCAAGATGCTCCAAATGGTTTAGCCGAGGCATTTATTATTGGAGAAAATTTTATAGGAAAAGATAAAGTAGCTTTAATATTAGGAGATAATATTTTTTATGGCACAGGTTTATCTCAACTCTTGCAAAAGAACAATGATCCAGACGGAGGTATAATTTATGCCTATAGAGTTCATGACCCTGAGCGTTATGGTGTGGTTGAATTTAATGATAATGGTCAGGCTATAACTATTGAAGAAAAGCCTAAAAAACCTAAGTCTAATTATGCTGTTCCTGGAATTTATTTTTACGATAACTCTGTTGTAGAAATTGCAAAAAACATTAAACCCAGCCATAGAGGCGAACTTGAAATTACAGACGTAAATAGAGCATACTTAAAACAAGGCAAGCTTAACGTAAGCATACTTGATAGAGGAACCGCTTGGTTAGATACAGGAACATTTCAGTCGTTAATGCAAGCTTCTCAATTTGTTGAAGTTATTGAAGAACGACAAGGTTTAAAAATTGGAGCGATAGAAGCCGCAGCTTTCGAGATGGGTTTTATAAACAAAAAGCAGTTTAAAAATTTAGCAGAACCTTTATTAAAAAGTGGTTATGGTAAAAATTTGTTAGGATTACTTAATAATAAATAATGAAAGCAATAGAAACTAAGCTGAAAGGTTGTTTTATAATTGAGCCTAAAGTTTTTGAAGATAAGAGAGGTTATTTTTTAGAAAGTTATAATCAAAAGGTTTTTAATAAGGCTATTGGACAAGATATTAACTTTATTCAAGACAACGAATCATTCTCCTCTAAAGGGGTTTTAAGAGGGCTTCATTATCAAACAGGAGCATATGCGCAAGCAAAATTGGTTCGTGTTATACAAGGCGAGGTTTTAGATATTGCAGTAGATGTTAGACAAACATCACCAACTTTCGGACAACATATTTCAATTATCTTATCAGAAGACAACAAAAAACAATTATTTGTTCCGCGTGGTTTTGCTCATGGATTTATTGTTTTAAGTAATAAAGTTCTGTTTTCTTATAAATGCGATAATTTTTATAACAAGGAGTCTGAAGCAGGAATCATTTATAACGATAGGTCTTTAAACATAGATTGGGAATTAAATGAAGACGAATTCATAATTTCAGAAAAAGATTTAATTCTCCCAAAACTTGAAAACGCTATATTATAATGAATGTTTTAGTCACAGGCGGTAATGGGCAGTTAGCATTATGCATTAAAGAGGTATCTGAAAATTTATCAGAATATAACTTCATTTTTTTAGACTACGAGGGTTTAAATATTACAAATAAAGAAGATGTAGACATTTTTTTTAATAATAATAATATATCATATTGTGTTAATTGTGCAGCTTTTACAAATGTAGATAAATCTGAGAATGAGAAAGAAACGTCAAAAAAAGTTAATGAAGATGGTGCGCATTTTTTAGCGAAAGCATGCGCAACTAATAAGGTTAAATTAATACATATATCCACTGATTTTGTTTTTGATGGAAAACAATCGTTTCCATATAAAGAAGAAGATTCACCAAATCCATTAGGCGTTTATGGGCAAACAAAGTTAAATGGGGAATTGGCAGTTATTGAATCCATTAAAGCGTATTTTATAATACGAACGTCATGGTTATATTCGGAATACGGAAATAATTTTTTAAAAACCATGTTACGGTTAGGAAAAGAAAGAGATGAGTTATCGGTTGTATACGATCAGGTTGGAAGCCCAACTTACGCTAAAAATTTAGCAGCGGTAGTCATTAAGATTATAACAGAGAATAGAGAAAATTATGGTATTTATCATTACAGCAACGAAGGCGTTGCTAGCTGGTATGATTT
>JBAQZZ010000042.1:0-7434 GCA_049791475.1 Flavobacteriaceae bacterium
CCAAACTCCAAACTCCAAAATGTTACACTGAGATTCACAGAGTTTTCACTGAGATTCACGGAGGCAAAACTTTGTGTTTTAGTGCTTTTGTGCGAAAAATAAAAATCGCAAAATTTCAAATTACCAAAGTTTAATTTCCTAACTCCTAACTCCTAACTCCTAACTCCTAGTTTCACAACTCCTTAATATCCTTACGCAACTTTGCCAAAGCCCCGTAAATTCGTTTTTCAACCGCTTTGGTCGATATATCTAAAAGTGCTGCAATTTCTTTAAACCGTTTTCCTTCAACGCGGTTCATCATAAAAGCCACCCGTTGCGCTTCGGTTAAATTTGCCAATGCTTTTTGTAATTTATCATGATATTCGCTTTCCTGCATTAAAAATTCAGGATTTTCATTAGTATAATGTTTAGGTTTCGTTTGTTGGTGCTTTAAAACCACCTTTTGGTGCGCGACTTCATTCAGCATTAAATTATTGGCTGTGGTAAACACAAAACTCTTTGCTTTATCGGGTGAAATCTTCGCACAGTTTTGCCATAACTTAATAAACGCTTCCTGTACTTTATCTTTTGGGTTTAGCAATTCACCAAACTTATAGTATAAAAAATTGTGTAAATCTTTAGCGTGTTTATTAAAAATAGATGAGAATATACGCTCTTCGCAAATATTATCATGTAATTGTTTGCCCATTATAGTAGTTGATTGTGCCACTAAAATAAAGCTTTTAAAACTTTGAGACTTTGAAACTTTGAAACTTTTTTTTAAACAAGGGTAGGAATTTTTAAAGATATCCTGTTTTATAATCAAAATACTATGTCGTACCAGTCATTTTAAAAACAACTGGTACATAAACCCAAAAAATCAAATATCATGAAAACTAAATTGAGAACATTATTACTAATTCCTTTTTTTGCCCTTTTATTGTTTACGTCTTGTCAAGATGAAGTAATAGAAATTACTGACCCTAACGAAGCGGAAACACTTGTCGCCGAATCTACCTTAACCAGCTTAATAAGTGCCACATCTATCATGGATGGCTCTGCAGATAATATTATAGACAACGCCAGTTGCTTATCTGTAGAATTACCTGTTACAGTTTTTGTTAAAGGTTTAGAAATTAAAATCGATTCTAGAGAAGACTTTAAAGTTATTGAAGCTATTTTTAAAGAGTTTGATGACGATGAAGATAAGCTGGATATCGTTTTTCCTATCACTATTATTTTAGCTAATCACGATAAAGTGGTTATCGAAAACCGTGAAGCCTTGGCTGAATTAATTGCAGTATGTAGAGGTGAAAATGAAGAAGATGACGATATAGAATGTATCGATTTTCAATTCCCTATGTCATTTTCAGTTTATAATGCTGATTTCCAAGTTCTTGATGTAATCACTGTTGAAAACGACAGAGAATTATATCATTTCATAAAACGAGTTAGAAATGCAGAAGTTTTTGCTAGCCTTAATTTTCCGGTAACTATGGAACTTGCTGATGGAACTGAAATAGTTGTAAACAACAATCAAGAATTACAACGTACTATAGAAGAAGCAAAAGATTTATGTGATGAAGATGATGATAACGATTATGGTGATGACGATTTCACAAAAGAACGTCTTGATGAATACTTGAAAATTTGCCCATGGGTAGTACATGAGTTTAAAAGAAACAATCAAGACAATACTGCTGAATATAAAGAGTATGCTCTAAACTTTAAAGAAGATGGTGTTGTTGTAATGCGTGCTAGAGGCGGTAATATGCTAACTGGTACTTGGAGTACGCGTGTAACTAATAGAGGAGCACTGTTGAAACTTAAGTTTGAAACATTAGTAGATTTTACTTTAGAATGGGTTGTTTATGATATTGAATACGGTAAAATTAAACTTTTTGAAGTTGGTGGTAACAGAATTATCATGAAGAAAAACTGTGATGTTGTTATAGACCATACAAAAGAACGTATTGAAAACTATTTACAGGAATGTTTATGGAGAATAGCGCGATTAAGTGTTAATGGTGCTGATAATGAAAAAGATTATATAGGTACACCGCTTAAATTTTATGAAAACAATGTTGTAAAACTTAGAGTGAATGGCGAGTTAGTTGAAGGTACTTATGAAGTTGGAGCAAGAAATACTGGTTTCATATTGCAGATTACGCTTGATGGCAGACCAGATTTAAAACTACAATGGTTAATTACGTTCTTAGAGCCAGGTTTAATTAAGCTAGAAAATGCCAACAACAAAATGATCTTGGAAAGACACTGTCCAGATAGTGATGACGATTTAAATTATATCGATGATATACTTATATCAAATACTTGGAAAATAACTTCATATAAAGATGAAAATATCGACAAAACATCAGACTTTGAAAACTGGGCTTTTGGCTTCAATGAAAACGGAAAAGCATTTGCAGAAGGCGATGGAAGAAACGTATATGGTTCTTGGTTATCTTACAGAAGAGAAGGTTTATACCTTGGTTTAAAGTACCAAGATGAAGCACTTTTAAATGCTATAAACCATAGATGGAAAATAGTTGAAATAACATCAACTAAAATTCAACTAAAAGGTTTAAATGCTAACGGCGGTATTGAAAGAATACTAATTTTTGAAAAATGGTAAATATTGATTGATTAAAAAGGAAACACCCCATATCGGTTGGTTAGGTTAATTATTATGTTATGTTTCCTTTATAAAGGCTGTCAAATTAAATTTTGGCAGCCTTTTTTTATTCATAAAATCCGCTTTTTAATTTTTAGGGCGCTACCACAAGGGTCGGGCTATCCATTGCAATCTTTCTTGTGCTGAACTTGTTTCAGTATCTCATCAAGTGTTTTCTATATATTAAAATAAGTTTACAAACAAACCTATAGAAAAGCACAAAAAAGGATTTCCACTACTATCCCTAGCGCGGGTCAGTCCGCAGTGGGCGGTAATCAATTAGCAGTCATATAGTATATTTGATAAAATATAAAATAATAGATAAAACAAAATTTCAAATTAACTCCTTCCCTTGTTTTAAGGGAAGGTGGATTTAAACTCAATAAAAGAGTTTAGAGACGGAAGGGTTCTTAAATTAAACTTACTAATAGTTAAAAACATTGATTTATTAAAACGATAATCTGTCTCAATAAAAACAAAATATTTCGTTATTTTTGCAACTTAAATTTTAATTATAGTGCGGACTGTTAACTGTTAACTGCTAACTGAATACTTAAAAAATATGTTCAATAATTTAAGCGATAAATTAGATAAAGCCTTACACGTACTAAAAGGCCACGGAAGTATTACCGAAGTAAATGTAGCCGAAACCTTAAAAGAAGTGCGACGTGCTTTATTGGATGCCGATGTAAACTTTAAAATAGCCAAAGAATTTACGGTTAGAGTAAAAGAAAAAGCCTTAGGTCAAAATGTATTAACAACATTACAACCAGGGCAGTTAATGGTTAAAATTGTAAAGGACGAACTAACCCAACTTATGGGTGGTGATGCCGAAGGCATAAACCTTTCTGGTACACCAAGTATCATTTTAATGTCTGGTTTACAAGGTTCGGGTAAAACTACTTTTTCGGGTAAGCTGGCTAATTATCTTAAAAACAAAAAAACCAAAAAACCTTTATTGGTAGCCTGTGATGTGTATCGTCCAGCTGCGATAGACCAATTACATATTGTTGGAGATCAAATAAATGTTGCCGTTTTTAGTGATAAAGGAAATAATGATCCTGTTGCTATTGCACAAGCGGGTATTGCCCACGCCAAAGCAAACGGATTTAATGTGGTTATTATAGATACCGCTGGCCGTTTGGCTGTTGATGAGGTGATGATGACCGAAATTTCAAATATCCATAAAGCTATTCAGCCTCAAGAAACCTTGTTTGTAGTAGATTCTATGACAGGGCAAGATGCTGTGAATACAGCGAAAACCTTCAACGATGTCCTGAATTTTGATGGTGTTATCCTTACCAAATTAGATGGTGATACACGTGGCGGTGCAGCTATTTCAATTAAATCGGTAGTTAATAAGCCTATTAAGTTTATTGGTACGGGTGAGAAGATGGAAGCTATCGATGTGTTCTATCCATCCCGTATGGCCGACCGTATTTTGGGAATGGGTGATGTGGTATCTTTAGTTGAACGCGCTCAAGAGCAGTTTGATGAAGTTGAAGCTAGAAAACTTCAAAAGAAAATAGCCAAAAACCAGTTCGGGTTTGACGATTTCTTAAAACAAATTCAGCAAATCAAGAAAATGGGTAATATGAAAGACCTTGTTGGAATGATTCCTGGTGCCGGAAAAATGATGAAAGATGTAGATATTGATGATGATGCTTTTAAAGGTATAGAAGCTATAATTCATTCTATGACGCCAAAGGAACGGACTAATCCAGATATTATAAACGCCAGTAGAAAAAAACGGATAGGAAAAGGTTCTGGTACATCAGTACAACAGGTTAATCAACTTTTAAAACAGTTTAACCAAATGAGCAAAATGATGAAGATGATGCAAGGTGGTGGCGGTAAAAAGATGATGCAGATGATGAAAGGGATGCGTTGATTTAGTATTCAGTAAGCAGTCATCAGTAAACAGTAACAGTATAAATAAGAAGTAAAACTTTGCGCCTTAGCGTCTTTGCGAGACAATATTTGTGAATTCGTGGCGAGCAAACAACACAACAAGATGACAATATTAGACGGAAAAAAAATAAGTAACGATATAAAAGACGAAATAACTGCTGAGGTAAATAAAATGAAAGCCAAAGGGGAGAAGGTACCTCATCTAGCAGCAATTATAGTAGGTAGTGATGGCGCTAGTTTAACTTATGTTGGTAGCAAAGTTAAAGCTTGCGAAAGAGTTGGTTTTGAGTCTACGTTGGTACAAATGTCTAACACAACCAGTGAGATTGAGCTACTAGATAAAATTGAAGAATTGAATGAAAATCCAGAAATTGATGGGTTTATAGTGCAGTTGCCCTTACCAGATCAAATAGATGAGCAAAAAGTTTTAATGGCGGTTAATCCAGATAAAGATGTAGATGGTTTTCATCCTACCAATTTTGGTAAAATGGCTTTAGATATGAGTACATTTATTCCGGCAACACCATTTGGTATTTTAGAATTACTAGACAGGTATGGGGTAGAAACAAAAGGGAAGCATACGGTTGTAATTGGGCGTTCCCATATAGTGGGTAGACCTATGAGTATTTTAATGGGACGAAAAGGGTTTCCAGGAAATTCTACCGTCACCTTAACGCATAGCCATACCAAAAACATAACTCAAATTACATCGCAAGCAGATATTATTATTTCTGCATTGGGTGTTCCTAATTTCTTGAAAGCGGAAATGGTAAAGGATAATGTTGTAATAATAGATGTTGGAATAACGCGGGTGCCAGATGAAACCAGACCAAGAGGCTATAGAATAGTTGGTGATGTAGATTTTGCCAATGTTTGTAAAAAAGCAAGTTATATTACACCAGTTCCAGGAGGTGTTGGCCCAATGACTATTGCTATGCTACTAAAAAATACACTACTTGCCAGAGAAAGGCACATGGAATAACTTCAAACTAGTTTTAATTTTCACTTTTTTATTTGAACAATAGAAAGGCTTAAAATATTTTTATATCTTTTATAAAAATATTTTACCCATGAAATTATTAAAACTAGCCAGTGTTTTATTCTCAATATTTATATTGAGTTGTAATTCAGAATCAAGAAAAACAGAAAATGATATTGCCATAAAAATATTCTTCTCAGATTCTATATCAGAACAAAGTTTTGATGGAAGACTTCTTTTAATCTTTGCTGATAATGACAAATCAGAGCCTCGTTTTCAAGTCTCCGAAGGACTTAATGCTCAGCCTATTTTCGGCATAAATGTTGAAGATTTTAAACCTAACACCGCGGTAACTATTACCCAAGATGTATTTGGTTTTCCATACGAGAATTTATCAAAATTAGTGCCAGGTGAGTACTTTGTTCAAGCTGTTTTACATACCTACGAAACCTTTAATCTTTCAACTGGCCATACCGTTAAATTACCTATGGATAATGGTGAAGGGCAACATTGGAATACGTCTCCAGGTAACTTATACAGCACACCTTTTAAAATAACGGTTACAGATAGTGGCGTTGAAAATTTTGAATTGGTGCTTGATAATATCATTCCAGAAATAGAGCCTCCAGTTGATACTAAATGGATAAAACATATTACAATGAAATCTGATTTACTTTCAGAGTTTTGGGGACGAGATATGTATTTAGGAGCACATATTTTATTACCAAAAGGTTTTGATGAGCATCCTGAAGCTAAGTATCCTTTAATGGTTTTTCAAGGTCATTTCCCTTCAGATTTTGGAGGTTTTAGAACAACGCCACCAGATACTAATATGAAGCCAGAGTATTCAGATCGTTTTCAAGTTGATGGCTATAATGTCATGCAGCAACAAGAAGCTTATGATTTTTATAAACGTTGGAATGAACCAGATTTCCCTCGTTTTTTAATCATAGAAATACAACATCCAACACCATATTATGATGATTCTTATGCAGTAAATTCTGCAAGTCAAGGGCCGTACGGTGATGCGCTTACTTATGAATTAATACCACATATAGAAAAACTTTTTAGAGGACAAGGCGAAGGCTGGTCGCGTTTTTTATATGGAGGTTCAACAGGTGGTTGGGAAGCATTAGCAGTACAAGTAAAATATCCTGATGAGTATAACGGCTGTTTTGCGGCTTGCCCAGACCCAATAGATTTTAGAGCCTATTGCTTGAATAATATTTATGAAGACGAAAATGCTTATTATGCAAAAAGTAACCATAAAGAGATTGAGATTCCTATGCACCGAGATTATTTGGGCAATGTAAGTTCCACCGTAAAAGAGGCAAATCATTTGGAGTTGGTTTTGGGTGATAAATCAAGATCTGGTTGGCAGTTTGATATTTGGGAAGCGACCTATTCACCTCAGGGCGAAGATGGTTATCCCAAAAGACTATGGGATAAACGAACTGGAAATATTAATCATGAAGTCGCTGAATTTTGGAAAGAAAATTACGATTTAAGATATATTATGGAGCGTGACTGGGATAAACTTGGTGATAAGCTTAAAGGTAAAATTCATATCTATTGTGGAGATATGGATAACTACTACTTAAATAATGCGGTTTATCTGATGGAAGATTTCTTAGAAAGCACTACAGACCCTTATTACGATGGTGAAGTAGATTACGGAGATCGTGCAGAACACTGTTGGAATGGCGATCAAGAAAATCCTAATTATATTTCAAGGTTGCGCTATAACAGTATGTATGTGCCAAAAATAATGAAGCGAATTTTAGAATCTGCACCAAAAGATGCAGATTTAACGAGTTGGAGGTATAAATAATTACTTATCAAACAACTGCCCAATATCTTTAAACGCTTTGAATTCCAAAGCATTTCCTGA
>JBAQZZ010000043.1:0-1753 GCA_049791475.1 Flavobacteriaceae bacterium
CCCAACCATACGCATAATGATTATCTCCCCAAGCAGGAATTTGTGGTTTAAAATATAGCTCCATATATTTTTGAGACAATATTTTATTGGTATATAAGCCTTGATCCCAGAGGTATAAATCTTCGGCTGTTGAATACATAGAACCTGCCGCATAAGGAATTGACATGTCTAAATACCTGGAATTATTATGGCTATCGCCTTGTTTTTCGTAACCTGTGGCTCTTTTTTTCAAAATATCACCGTGGTTATCATAACCCGTATTTTTCATACTAAACGGTTCAAAAATTTTCTCATGAAGTAAGTCCTCATAGGTTTTATCTGTTAATTTTTCAGCAATCACTCCAAGTAAAAAATACCCTGAATTACTATAACTAAACTGCTTTCCTGGTTCGAAATCTAAATCTTTATCTTGGAATTTCTTTACAAAATCTTCTGGAGTATATGGATTGCGACTTTCGTCTTGCATAAACTTAGGAAATGATGTGTAATTAGGAATACCAGATGTATGTGTTAATAAATGGTGGATTGTGATTTTGTCTCCATTTTCTTTTGGATAATCTGGAAGGTATTTAGTAATTGGTGCTTGTAAGTCTAATTTTTCTGCTTCAGCTAATTGTAAAATAAGCATTGCGGTAAATTGTTTGGTGATAGAACCTAAACGGTGTTTTGTGTCTGGCGCGTTAGGAATATCCCATTCCATATTGGCCATTCCGAAGCCTTTTTTGTAAATAACCTTCCCTTTCTCAGAGACTAAAACTGAACCATTAAACTTACCATACTCAGCGTATTTGCCTATAAGTTGGTCTATTTTTTCTACTTTATTTTGAGCAAAACTAATTGAGCTTACTAAAAATAAAGCAAGAATGAAAATGCTAATTTTAAAACTGAAATGATTTGATTTAGATGTCATAAAGCTGAATTTTGATTGATTATTTTTTGTTTGATAACAAAATATAAGACGTTTAATAATACATTAAAGTTACACAATAAATTAGTAATTTTAAATTAGCACAATTACAATACGCAGAAACAAACAGTATTTAATCTATAACAAGCACTAAAAATTTATTAAAAAAATAAATTTGATAGGATTTTTCAAACAAATACATTTACTTCACAAAAATTTGCATTCTACTTTTATGAAAACCTTTTTTATCACGCTTTTAGTTACTTTAATAACTGCTTCTCAACTTTTTTGTCAGGTTACCAAAACAAACGAACCGAATTGGATTGATGCCATCAATTATCAGGAGTTTGAAATTAATACAGACGAAATCATTGAAGGCACTGTTGTTTTACTTTACGACAATCAAATACATGTTCCTAAACAAGAATCTTTCACTAGGTTAACCACCAAAATTACTGATAATGTGGGCGTGCAAAATGCCTCAAATATCACTATTGCTTACGACCCAACGTATCAAACTTTAAACCTTCACAAGGTTAATATTATTAGAGACGGCAAAGTTTTAAATAAACTGGATGTTAATGATTTTCAAGTGATGCGTCGCGAATTAAATGCAGAAAACTTCTTGTATGATGGCTCGTTATCTGCCGTCATGAATATTTCTGATGTGAGAACAGGCGATATTATTGATTATTCCTATTCTATAAAAGGTTTTAACCCCATCCATAACAATACATTTTCAACAAGTTTTTATCTCAATGATTATGAGTCTATTGGTTTAGTACATGACAAAAATACAACCCATTGAAAATCAACATATTAAGTGTTAAAACATTAGGTTAAAGC
>JBAQZZ010000044.1:0-2849 GCA_049791475.1 Flavobacteriaceae bacterium
TCTCTCACATCCTTAGGGATTATGTAAATTGCTATTATCAACAAAAAAATTGAGGGATTAATTAATTTTTTGAAGTGTTGATGTTACAAATATAAATAGAACTTTTGTCTTCAAACTGTGGTAAAACCGTAACACTTTTACGGGTAAATCATAAACCTCAACTATAATAGGACTTCAGAGCGGGCAAAAAATGCAAAAAAAAATTATATTCTATTGTATGTGAGTCAAAAGTAAGCTCAAACTTATACAAATCCTTTTTTCTTTGCTTCTTTTAAAAGGGTTTCATCTTCTCCGTCATGTACGTTAAAAAGATCTTTTAGTTGCTTTTTTCTTTTCTCAATAGCGCTTAAAGAAATATCTAAATGAGAATCGAGATTTTTAGTTTTTACACCTTGTGAAAGTAAGTGAAGTATTTTTCTGTTTTTTTCGTCAATTACAATGTCGCTACTCATTGTTTTACGTATATATTTGTTTACAGTACCACTATAAAAGGGCGGATTATTTAATACAGTTTGAAAAGCACTTGCAAGCTCAACAGATGTTAAATCGCTTTTAATTAAAAAGCCTTCTGGGTCAATTGTTTTTATAATATTATGAATTCTGAAAGACTCATTAAACATGGTTAATATTATAATTTTCGCATTTGGCAAAACATTTCGTGCGTATTCAGCTAAATCTTCACCTGAACTCATTAATCCGTCGGTTGAAGGTGGTAAACTAATATCTACAAACAATACATTATAGGGTATTCCTTTTTCAATTGACTTATCCATACAAGCAATAGCTTCGTCACAATTATTAGCAACGTCTATTTCTAACTCTTGAGTTTCTTTTTTTGTAAAAAGTAATGTGTTTTGATACCCCTCAATAATCATGGGATGATCATCAATCATTAATATTTTAATTTTTTGGGTCATACATTTAATTTTGGGTAATTGGTATTTTGATAATTACTGTTGTACCTACATCGAATGTTGACGTGATATAAATTTTTCCGTTAATTTCATTAATTCTGGAGTTCATATTCTTCAGACCTATACCAGACTTCACTTTATCTACGTTAAAACCAGAACCGTCGTCGCTTAAAGTTAAACAAATTTTATCGTTATTCAATTTAAAATTAATATTTACCCTAGTGGCATTTGCATGTTTATAGATATTATGAAGGTTTTCTTGAATAATTCTATAGATATGAATTTTTGTTTTATTAGATACTGATTCCCAGTCTATAACATCTTGATAATCCAAATTATATTCAAGCCCATAAACTTTTGTTTGTGTTTCTACTAAGGTTTTAATAATATCAATAAAACCAGAACCAGAAACAAAATCGGTATTTAATTCATGTGATACTTTTCTAATATCTTCTTCAATAGCCTTTAAATCAGCTATATATTGACCTCTGGTTTTAATAGCTTCGTCGGTGTTACTCATATTTAAACTATCTAAACTTAACCGAGTTCCAAATAAACGCCCCAAAACACCATCGTGTAATTCACCTGATATACGTTGTTTCTCTATGGTTCTTGCCTCCTCAATACTTTCGTTTTTCGAAAGCATGAGGTTATATATTTCTTCGTTGTTTTCTTGTTGTTGCTGAATAAACTTTAGTTCTTTATTCTTATTTCTTTGATTAATAACTATGTATAATAACAATGAGGCTATAATTATTACAATAGAAATAATAAACAACCACATACGCTCTCTGGCTATTTCAACATTTTCTTGTTCAATTTGATTAGTTTCAAAGCGTATTCTGGCATACTTATTACGAGTAGCTCTTTCTACTTTTTGTAAACTATCGCTTAGTTTTACATAATCATTTAAATGTTTAGCAGACATTGCACCGTCTTCAATTTCTGAAAGTAATTTAAGTGATTTTAATAAATCATCATTATGATATTGCTCAGAAATATCTTTTGCTCTGTACGCGTAATACAAAGCAGAATCCTTTTGATTGTTATCGTTATAATACTCTGCAAGGTGTTGATTGATTATTATTGAATTATAACCTTGATAATTAATACTATCACTTATTTTTAAAGCTTTGAGAAATAATTCTGGAAGCTTATCAAGTTTTTTTGATTGATACAAAGTATATGCATAGTTATCAAGAACTAATGCATAAAAATCAGGGCGTTCTTTAATTAAATTTTTATTGTATAAGATTTTATTATATGTCTCAGTTGCTAAATCAAATTTACCAAAACTGCTATATCCTTTTGCTAAATTGTTTATAGAATTGTCTATACTGCTTTTAAAATTTCCTTTTAAAGTATTTTTAAGATTAATAGCTTGTTTATAATATTTTATTGATTCCTCATGAAGACCTAACTCATGAAAAACTATACCTAAATTATTAAATATAAATGATTTATACTTTTTAACATCATTAGTTTCTTCTAATTCATCAAGCAATGCTATTGCTTCAAAAGAAGTTACTTCGCTTCCTGTATAATCTTTTTCATAAGTTTGAATAACTGCAATTCCATAAAGCGTAAGCGCGTAATTATAATTATCCTCTAAAGCTTTAAATATTTTTTCTGCTTTGTGGTAATAATAATATGAGCTATCACTTAGCAATGAGTATCTAAATAACTCTCCTAATTGGTAATCAACTTTGGCTATTGTTGCGGAATCTTTTATTTTATAATTAAATACATTCTTATGAATGGAATCTATTTTACGTAAATTAACATCTATTTGCGCCTCTAAAATATTAAAGCAGACTAATAATGTTAATACGTAAATTAAAGTAAATTTCAATTTTATAAACTTTTATTTGACTATTTCTTCAAATGTATTTATAATTTTTGATTTAAATAAAAATAAAAATCTCTTTACAAAAT
>JBAQZZ010000045.1:0-19008 GCA_049791475.1 Flavobacteriaceae bacterium
TTGGTAATTACCAGCTGTAGACGTTGTGTATGGAGAACCTGCAATACTTGTATATGTTGTTCCACCATCTGTACTAACTTCATAAGTATAAGGTGCATTACCTCCAGATACTGAAATATCAATACTAGCATCTGTTGGTACTGGGGCACATGTTATATCTTTTGTTAAAAGCGCGCTGGTTGTAATAACTTCAAAAATTTCAACTGGTGTTGGGCTATTTGCTGTACAACCATTGGCATCTCTTATCGTTACTGTATAAGTTCCAGGCGTATTTACTGTAAATGTAGGACTTGATTGATATGATGCGCCACCATTAATACTATACTGATAAGGTGTAACCCCATTGGCTCCTGTAGCCGTAAAAGTAAATCCAGATGTCGCATTACATTGATTTGCTGCTAAAGCTGGTACTGTAACCATTGGTAAAGCATCTGCAATAATAGTTACAGGATTCATTGTAATACAATTATTTGCATCTTTTACATAAACATCCCAAACTAAATCTGCTGCTGAATTGGTATCCACTGTTATCACATTACTACTTGCATAAGTTACTGGAGCTGCTGCTCCTGTTATTACAGCTGCATAGGTATAACTTGGTGTACCATTTGATGCGGACACTGTAATTTGAGAATTATCTTCTGAACAAAATACATTGGTTGAAGTAGCAGTAAACGTTAAACCACTTGTAGGTTGACTTATAACAATAGTCTCACTAGCTGTACATCCTGTAATATCATCAGTAACTTGTAATGTATACGTATCTGCAATTAAATCTGTTAAATCAATAGTAGTACCTGTTTGAACTAAAGTTCCTGATCCATTTGTTAGTGTAGAAGAATATGTACCTGCAAATCCAGATACCGTATATTGTATTGCTCCTGTGTTATCTCCAAAACAGAACACATCACTTAATTTAAAACCAACAATATTTATTGGAGTTACAGCATCTATAATATAAGATTCACTGTAATAACATCCATTGGCATCTGTTACTCTAAATACATATGTTCCTGGTGTTAATCCAGTAAATACATTAGACGTTTGTTTTGATACAATTATTGGTGATGGTGAAATAGTTTCATATTCTAATGTTCCAACACCATCTGTAGCAGTTAATGTTACTGTAGATGAGGTTGCTAAACAAGTAACCGTTGTTGATAAAAAGTCTAAATCGGTAGGTGCGTTTAATTGTAATAAAGTTACTGACCCTCCAGCTATACAACCTTGTGCATCTTGAACAGAATATGTGATAGTTTGGTCTGCTCCGTTATCATTTACAGTTAACGTATTACTTGAACTATACCCTGAACCATTAAAACTATATGCATAAGGCGCAGTTCCTGTTGTTGGTAAAGCGATAGTTACTAAAGCAGACTGGTTTGTATTTGAAGCATTACAACTAAAAGCTGTTGCGCTAGCTGAAACAACTAATACCGTTGGTTCTGTTAATGTTACTGAATTACTAAATACACAATTTTTAGAATCTCGAACTTCATAAGCATAATTAATGCCTGCACTTAATCCTGTATATAATGATGTTGTTGAAAAGGCACTTCCATCAAAACTATATTCATATGGGCCAACACCATTTGCTGGTACAATTTGTGCAGATCCATTGGCGTCGCCATTACAACTCGGGTTAACCACAGTAGTTGTTGCCGTTGGTAATTCTACAGGGCTTACTGTAATGATATTTGAAAGTATCGGACAGCTATTACTATCTGTTACTTGAAATTGATAAGTTCCGTTAGTGGTCGCATCATAAGTAAAAGATGTTCCAACTATATTTCCTAAATCTGTATAAGCACCGCTATTAAAAGATACAGCATAAGTATATGGCGGATATCCGTCTGAAATAGTTGCTGTTATACTAGCATTTGGAGTAGCTGTACAGTCTAATTCTTTTGTTAAAACAGCACTTACATTAACTTGTGTTGCTATAGTCTGTGCAGGCAAAGTAAATGTACAACCGTAAGCATCTCTTACAATAATAGTGTAAGTTCCTGAAGCTAAATTATTAAATACTGGATTTGATTGAAAACCACTTCCATTAATATTATACTGGTAAGGTGCTTGACCGCCAGAAGCCGAAACTTCTAGACTTGCTCCATTTGCTGCATCATAACAATAATCAGCATTAATAATGCTAGCTGTTGGAGGTGTTGGATCTACTAAATTTAGAGTTGTAGTCTCTGTACAATTATTAGCATCTGTTACTCTAATTATATAATCTCCAGCACCAATATTAGTTAAAACACCAGTATTTGGGAAGTTTGATATTAAATTTAAAGACGTATCTAATAATTCATAGCTATAACCAGGTGTGCCGCCAGAACCCGTTGCAGTAACTGTTGCTCCGTCAAGACAAGTAATTGGTGTAGCAGTTGCGGAGACTCCAACTGGTGTTGGGGTTCCTATATTTTGATTAAAAACAAATTCACAAGTATCAACAGCATCCTCATAACGTATTTGAATATTTTGATTTCCAGTAGCTAATCCTGTTATTGTATAAGGTGATGTGAGTTGCGTAACCCATGTTACGCCTGCATCTAATGAATATTGAAATCCGTTTACAGTATCAAAATTTTGAGCAGAAATAGTAACAGTTCCATCACTAGCTCCAAAACAGGTTACATCTGTAGCACTTACAACACTGGCATCAAAAGCATTTCCTGTGCCTATAACAATAGGAAAATCTACTGTTGTTGTACACGTGGTTGGAAGTTGAAAAACTCTAATATCATCAATGGCAACATCATTACCACTGGTAAGTTGTACGTTAGATCTTACTACAAATCTCAAGTTTGTATTTGACCCTGGATTTAAACTTACCGAATAATTTTCCCATTGCTCAGTTTTTGGAATATTTCCTGTGGAGAATGATGAAATCTCAGTACCACTACCGTCAATTAATGCTACTGTTAAATCAGGATCAGCAATACCACTTGATGAACGCACTAAATTCAACGCATAAAACTCTACATTTAATGGCTGGTTTGGAATAATATCATTTATAGTCTTTTCATATAGAATAGCACTGGTAGGAATTGAAGATCCAATATTAACTACTAAAAAGCGTCCTTTTGGTGTTGGTGGACTAGTAGCTGGCGTATGATCTACAGGATCTATCCACGCTCCAAAGGGACTTATAATATCAGCAGTAACAGAATAATCGCCATCATTAATTCTTGGATTCCCTTTACATTGTGTTGCAACTACTTGTCTTTCAAAACAATAATATGTCGTATTCATTCCTGGAGACGATGTGTCTTCACCGTAACCAAAAGTTTCATTTAATAAATTACTAAAAGTAGGTACCGTTTGTAATTGGTAAGTAACAGTTACTGTATGCGGACCATCGGGCACATTTAAGAATACAGTAGGATCTGCAGTATTAGGGTTTTCTACACCGTCTAATAAATAAGTATAAGTAAAAGAATTACCCCCAGTATTTGTTATAGTTACTGTAGAATTTGCAGATCCATCACAATTAAAATCAGGATCAGAAATATCAATAGTTGGTGCTAAAGGCTCAGGATCAACAGTAACATTCGGCATTGGAAAAACACATCCATTAGCATCTCTAATATATAAGGTATAAGTACCAGGAGCAAGATATGCATCATTTACATTTGACCATGTTGCTTGATTATTAAAACTATATTCATAAGGGGCAACACCTCCTTGCGGATTGGTAATACGAACTCTACCCTCTCCTGAAGGCCCACAACCTGCCAATTCGGAAACTCCAGCAGTTGCAGTTACTGCCTCAGCTGGTTCATTTATAATAATATCTTGCGGTGAAGTAAAACACTCATTACCATTTAATGAATATCGAATTAAAGTTTGATAAGTTCCTACTGCTAAGTTTGAAAATGTAGGACTCGCTAAAAAAGTTACACCATTATCTATACTATACGTAACAACATAACCGTTGGCATTAGTGACGTTAAATTGTATTTCACCTGAATTATCTCCATAACACAACACATCTGTTTTTACAATATTAAAAACTGGTGCTGGAATTTCATCTACCGTAATAGACGTTTGAGCTGAACAGTTATTAGAATCTACAACCGTAATATCAAAAACTCCTGGTGCAGTGACTGGAATGGTTGGAATAGTTTCAAAATCTGTACTTCCATTAACAAAATAAAAATATGGAGCAGTTCCGCCTACTGGATAAACGGTTATTTCTCCATCAACACAGGTTAATGGTGTTGTAAGTGCTGAGGTAGCTTGAAGTAAAGCTGGCTCAATAATTTCAACATCTTGTGTGTAAGTACAACCATCTTCAGTAGAAATATCAATAGTATATGTACCCGGATTTAAATTTGAAAATGTGTAATTTCTATTAATTACAGGACCAACACTATTAACTGGAGTACCACCTTGAGAAATTGAATAAAAATATTGTGGTTCTGCATCATTAACAGCAATAACAATATTTCCTAAATCTCCGTTACAAAAAGGTTGATTAATAATGGTTGAAACGGTAAAATTACGTTGTCTAATCTGAACATCTGGTACTGTGAAAATACAAGGATTTGGAGAAACGCCTACTTGTCTTATATAAACCGTATAAAAATTTGGTGTTGTAATCACAAATGTATTACTAGTTTGATAGTTTGTACCATCAATGCTATACTCATAACCACTAGGAACTCCACCAACCACAATTTCACCTTGTGTATTACAAATTATGTCACTTTCAGTAACATTAGGCGTTAATACGTTAGAATAAACATTAAAATAAAATCGGTTAAAACAACCTCCTGGGTAATTTACGGTTAATCTAAATTGTCCAGCTGTATCAGCCATATAGTTTGGTCCTGTTGCTACTTGATTCCAAACACAACTTCCAACTTCATTTGCACAATCTTGATCTATTACTGCTGCACAACTTGTCTCATCTAGTCGCTCCCAGATTAAAGATGTACTATCTGATAAATTTGTTTGTATAAATTTTCCACCAGCACCTCCACATAAGAAAATATTTGGTAATTCTTTTCCATCATTTGGACAGATTACTATTTGATCTGCATAAGGAAGTACTGGGTTATCTACATTAGCACCAAAAGTAATAACCTCAAACACTTGGTTTGTTGATTGACAAGGTGCAACGGCTGTATTTCGAGCGTAATATGTTCCTGTACTTGTAACGGTTATTGATTGGTTGGTTCCAATTACTGGCGTGCCAGAAGGGTCGGTTGACCATGAATAAGTATCATAACCACCTGGGGCTGTTAATACCGTACTAGCACCGCATAAAATAATTTCTTCGTTATAAGTACAATCATTAATATCTGCTAAAAAGTTAGTTGCTTGCGGTGTTAATAAACAACCGTTATTTATATCATAACTTGGATCATCTGAAATAATAAATGATGGATTTAAATTACTTCTATAGGTAGAAAAAGCTTGATTACTCACATTATTGGAACAAGCATCATTCAATAGATTACAAAATTCAACAACTTGTACGCTAAATCGAATCTCAGAAACTGGTCCAAACTCTTCTACTAAAGTATCATCAACTCTAAAAATAATTTCACGTGTTGCGGCATCATAACTTTCTACTGTTATTCCTGTTGGCAATGGGTCTATATCTGATGGGTAATTAAAAACAATATTAGGTGGAAGTATGTCTCTAATTGTAAAATCTGTTGCATCATCATTTCCTATATTCTGAAAACCAATAACATAGTTTAGTTGTTGACCTAAATCTACAACCTCTCCTCCAATATCATTCCCAAATTCATCTAATACAATTTTTGTTAATACAATATTAGGTTCAATAATATCTACGGCAAAAGAGGTTACAAAAGCGCCATAACCGTCACCACTAGTTGTTAACCTTAAATCACCTGCGGTGGCGTCGTTTGGCAAAACACCATTTAGCGGGTTGGGTACCACCACGTTTGCAATATCAAAACCAAGTGTATTCGTACTGTTTGGATTCCTATTATTCATATAGGCTCCATTGTTTGTTATTCTAGAGTTGAAAAAATTATTATTTGGATTAAGAGCATCACTAAGGCGTGTATATGCTCCTGATGTACTTGCCTTAAACCTAAATGTATCGCCACCTATTCCTAAATCACCTTCTAAAGCCGATACGCCAATTTTTGCATTTACAGGTAATGGAGCTGGTAAGGTTTGAAACCCTGAAACCGGAATATCAAGAGTTGTACTTCCTTGAACACCTGCGTAACCATCAAATACAGAAATAAATTTACTTGGTAACAAAGGACTTTCGTATATAACTACTAACGTCCAACCAGCTGCACAACCACCAGTTCTTCGTCCTCTTGTAGCCCTTTGGTTAGCAACTGTATATGTTCCATCTGCTTCAGTTAAGCCTTGCAATAAACTGGTAACATTTTTATAACAGATTATAGGAGAATCTTTAAATGAATTATTAATATTAACTGGATCATATCCATCAAA
Source organism: Flavobacteriaceae bacterium (assembly GCA_049791475.1). Lineage (GTDB taxonomy): Bacteria > Bacteroidota > Bacteroidia > Flavobacteriales > Flavobacteriaceae > CAXBID01. The sequence goes on from JBAQZZ010000045.1 coordinate 6,454, forward strand.
AATAATATCATCTTCCTCGCCTACTGGATCTGCATTGTTATCTGCTTCCAAATCAATAAAACCACCCGTAGGAAGTTTAAATTTTATTTGATTCCAATCCTCTATTCTTGGGGTTCCTTGAAATTGTTGTCCACTATTTGTTCCTACTTCATTTGGGTAAACTGAAGCCCAATACAAACCTGCGAAAACAATGTTTTTACACGAGTTGTTTATTTCTAAATCGGCAGTGCTTGAACTAAATATATTTGGATCGCCTCCACTTGCTACATTTATATACGCACCGTTTCTGTTATTATTATTACCACCACCGTTATAAGGAAGTGATAAACCTTCTCCTGTTATTATACTATTTCCAATTAAAACAATATCCCCTTTTACTTTAATATTTCCTCCAGGCAAGCGAGGTGAGAAAGGCACTGCTAATTGTGCAAATGCAGTATTACTTGCTAATATTAGCATTAAAACCATTAAAAAACCAATGCTCCTTTTCTTTAAAACTAAAAAGTTTGAATTTATTTTTAATAAACTTCTATAGAGAAAATGAATATATACGAGAGAGGTAGATTTTTTCATGGTAGTTATAATTAGTATTTCCTTGTTATTTGGGGGCATAAAAGAAATGATACTTTTAATTTATGATATCAAAAAAATTAGTATTTGTAAGCATAATATTTCGTTTAAAACGCTTTATCCTTAATATTATACTTTTAATCGATACGAATATCAGTATTTTTTTTATAACTATAAAGAGAAATGTGGATTATTTTACTGTTTATCGGTGTTTTTTACACTTTAAACGATATAAAATATATTTTTTGTATGAAATTAACTTCTTATAAATAAAAAATGTAAATATTTATTTACTAAATAAATATTTACATTTTTTGGCAATAATTAGTTTTCTATTTTTACTATGGCCATTTTACTATTGTAAGGTCTATTTCCTTTTGCCTGAACTGCATTTTTAGCAGTATCTACATCATTAAATTTATTGTAGTAAATAAAATACTGGCTTGTACTTACATCATAGAAGAAATCGACATCTGTTCGTCCTGATGAAACTGCTTTAGTTAAAAAGTCATCTCTTTTATTTACATCACTATGAACAGCAATTACTAAATAGTATCCACTTTCAACATTTTTAACATCTTTGATAATTTGAATGTTGCTTTGCTCTTCACCAAAATCAAAATCGTTTGTTGTAAGCGGTATTGAACTTAATGGTGTGTTTTGTTTTATTTGGTTTAGAGTTGCTCTATCCTTTTGATATCTTACTTCTTGATTATCATAAGCTGCACGCTTAATTCTACGTTTTTTCTCAATCTCAGTGGCTACTTTAATGTTTTCTAATTTAGATAATAAGTTTGCCTTAGACTGTATAATTTGTTTTTGTTGCGTTTTTAAACCTTGTATTTTCTTTAAATAAAAGACATTAACAGAATCCTCTTTATTTGGAACATCTTTAAGTCTGTCATTATATAGATCTTCTAATTCAGTGATTTTTACGTTTTGAGATTCTATATTATCATCTATTTCAACTTTAAGAGATTGTAAAGCTGCATTTTCTGCCGATACACTTTTAAATACTTTTGGAGTATCTTTTACAATGCCTTGTTCGCTTAAATCATTCTCTTCTTTTAAATTATCTAAATCTTTCTGTCTACTGGCTATAGTTTCACTTAATTTATCTAATAAATCTTGTTGTTCGATTTTAGAATTGTCTGTCAATTCTATTAGGCTTTCCATCGATTTTGATTTATCATCACTTGCCACCGGAACAACAACAGCATCTAGTACTTCCTCTTTGATTTTTTCTTCTTCAGCTATTTGTTTTGCTTTAGCCTCTTCTTCCGCTTTAATTCTGGCTTGTTCCTCTGCCTCTGCTATTATTCTAGCTTTAGTTTCAGCTGCTAATCGCGCTAACCTTACTTCTTCGGCTACTCTTGCTTGCTCTTCTGCTTCAGCTTTAGCCTGAGCTATTCGTTTCGCTTCTGCTTCTTCTTTAGCTTTAGTTTCAGCTGCTAATCTAGCTTCTTCTGCTATTCTAGCCTGCTTGTCTGCTTCAGCTTTAGCCTGAGCTATTCGTTTAGCTTCTGCTTCTTCTTTAGCTTTAGTTTTAGCAGCTAATCGTGCTAACCTTGCTTCTTCTGCTAATTTCGCTTTCTCCTTCGCTTGAGCATCAGCTAATTTTTTCGCTTTGGCCTGTGCTTCAGCTTTAATTCTAGCTGCTTCATCTAATCTTGCTTGTTCTTCGTTATCTAATTGTGCTTCTGCATTAGCTTGTTCATCAGCTAACTGTTTAGCTTTAGCCTCCGCTGCGGCTTTAATTTCAGCTGCTTCATCTAATCTTGCTTGTTCTTCAGCCTCTTCGTTTGCTTTAACTTCATCAGTTTTAACATCACTTACAGTCTCATTAGGTGTAACCTTAGGTTTCCTGGTTTGATTAACTTTAGATTTAACAACAGGCTTCGATTTTTTATAGGTTACAACAAAGGCTTCTTCATCATCATCTCCACTATAATTATATCTGTCTTTATTATTGAATTTATAAGCTAGTGTAATTTCATGAGAGTTTCCAAAGGCATCTAAATCGCCAATGGCTTTTTCAAAATTATATTCTATGGCTATTTGCTTTGTAATATTTAAACCTAATCCTGCCGATGCCCCATAAAGGGTGTTATAACCAACTTGCGCCCAAATTCCTTTAGGAACAGCCAGCATCATAATTCCGGAAAGTACGGTTTGATCATTTTTGAATTCTGACATAAATAAACCAGAAAATTTACTTTCATCAAAAAAACCACGACTATTTAAATAGCCTGTGTACATTACATGACCTTGAATACTTTGCTCTGGATTCTCTTCTATTAGTGTAGAGGTTGTCAAATTATAAGACACCAAGTTATTTATAGAAACTCCAAAATCTAGAAAAGCTGTACCATAGTTTATACCAGGATTAACTGTTATTACAGAATTTGAAGGTATATTATCTAATGACGAATCTGGAAAATTTGTAATAACTGCTCCATCATTTAAACCACTTTTGTAAAAACCAATATTTGTTCCGAAGGTTAAATTACTGTCGGTATTAAGTGAAACGTTGTATGCAAAGTTTGCAACACCTCCAAAGGTTGTTAGCACGCCATAATTTTGTTGAAATAAACCAAGACCAACACCCATATTTTCACTTAATCTTCCAGAATAACTAAATAAATACGTTTGTGGTGCATTATCAAATTGTACCCACTCGCGTTTATTAGTAAAACTGATGTATTTATTTTGCTCTCTTACAAAACTAAAGGTTGGATTAATGGCGTATCTATTAAATTTTAAAGAATTTCTAACAGGTAAATCAAAAGCAACAACACCATCCTCTTGTGCGTATAGCAACTGTGTTAAAAAAAGAAATAAGACGATATGTGAGAGAGCCAATTTCATTTATTTAACAACTGTTATTGAGCCTTTTAATACTTTATTGTTTTCTGTTGTAATGATGTAGTAAAAAACAGGATTCACATTTATAAAATCCATTTGGGTTTCTGGCCAATTATTCAAATAATCATTGGTTTGTAATACTATTTCTCCCTGAGCACTTATTAATGTTATCGCAGTATTTGTTCCACTTACATACTCTTGTGGGATAATCCACGTATCATTAATTCCATCACCATTCGGACTAATTAAATTAGGAATATTTGAAACATCTGGAAAAGCCTCTGAAATTATGAAAAGCAATTCGTTTGATGATTGGCACCCTGTAGTTTGTGTAATTACAACGCTATAATTACCAGTTTCTGTGGCTTCGTAACTATTACTAACCGCACTTGGAATTAAATTATCATTTAAAAACCATTGAAACTCTGGGTTTACTGCATCTGTAGTAACTGTAGCTATTAAACTTCCTCCGTCTTCAATACTATTAATATCTTCAACATCAATATCGCTTGTAAAAGCACCATTATCTAAAGTAATTTCAGCATTAGTAGAACAAGTCCCTAAATCAATACTTACAGAAAATATTCCAGATTCATTAGTTTCATAGGTTTGATTAGTAGCACCTTCAATTTCGTCACCATCTTTAAACCATTGGTAACTATCACCAGTTGTTGTAGCTAGTGTTGTTGGGCCATCAGTTGAACAATATGGGTTCCCAAGACTAGAAGTTATTTCTGAAGCGCCTCCAGCACCTGCTTCGGTAATAGCGACACGATTTGAAAATGAGTTTGAAGTACACGTACCATAATTAGTTTCAACAAAATAGGTTCCTGGTTGACTAACTGTTAAGGTTTCACTTGTTTGAATAAAAACAGATGTTGTTGGACCTGTTACTCTAAACCAATTAAAAGTTAGCGTAGGGTATTGTAAAGGCGAGTCGTTTGTAGCATCTACACGACTATCAATAGTTAATAAATAACTTCCACCAGAACAATAAGCAGCAGTAGCAATTAAATTATTTATTGAAAATGGGGTGTCTTGTATTTTATAATATGCTGGAAACGATGCAGAACCAGAACTACTAGCTGCTGGCGCACTACTCCTTATTTTTAATTTATATGCTTGTCCAGCAATATCAGTAGGAACAGAAAATGTTAGTGTTGCTGGCGATGTAGTTATACTTCCCGCAGCTGATGTATAAATTGTTGTGGCACTTGTAAAATCGCCAGTTGCATCAGAGATTTCTATACTAAATTGATTTGTTGATACTAAAGCAGTTACAGGTGTAAATGAAAAAGTAACAGTATACGTATTAAATGATGGACTTGCACATGCTTGACTAAAACCAAGATTAGGGGTGCTAATTACTATTTGTGCACTTGTAGTTATTGATAAACTAAAAAGAACAAAAAACATAATTTTAAAAATAGTAAAGTTCCTCATCTTATATTATTTTCTATATAAAAAAAGCCCAAACTAACTATTGTTCTTCTAACATTGCGAGTTAGAATTAAATAGAAACTTATTACTTTATGGAATGGTGAAATTTTGGGGCTTATAAATTTTTAATGGTTACACTACATTTAATTAATCGATTTTTTCTGAAGCAACTTGGGTTTGTGATGCTTTTATTTTATTAATTCTTAATCTAAAATCTGGTTTTTTATCATTATTAGAATCTATAAAAGTCTCAGAATTAGAACTCTTAGAATACACGTTATAAAAAGCACTATCACCATACCAATTTTCCAAATCTTCATTATTTGAATTATATTCTGTAAAAATATTTCCGTTGCAATTGTTGAAATACATATTGCTAAACTTAATTTTTTCTAAATTAGTTTGATTGATTACAATTCTTTCTGCCAATAGTACCGCTGGATTAAAACCAGAGATAACACTTTGATTCATTTCTAGCGATGCATTTTCGTTAATAAAAACAGCTTCTTTAACTAAACCTTTTTCTATATCAGCATTTAAATTATTACTATCACTAACTAATGTTAAATTGGATGCAATAACCTTTGTTCCTTTTTTAGTAAAATCTACGTCCTCTTTATTTTCATAAGATGCTACATACAAGCACCTTGCACCATCGCTACTGGATATATAAGGTGAACGAATGGCTAATGAATTGTTTAATTGATATTGTGCACCATAAGTAAATTCATAATCATTTGCGTTAGATTTAAAAGAAACCATTTTATTTAAATTAGCAGCACCACCCCAAATTCCAAAAGAATTGCCAGCCGAATAACTAATCATTATGTTTTCTAAAACAGTTTTATTACCAACTCCTGCTAATAACAAGCCATTAAAATAACCTCCTTTTTTTGTTCTTTTACCAGCATATTCAATTCTTACGTATCTTAAAACACCAGAATTATTATCAGTAATTTGTCCTCCAAAGTTTGTATTTGCATAATTAGATGGATCTAATTTTGAGTAAAAGTTAGCTACAGATCCGTTACCAAATTTATTACTGGGTGCATCACCAAGTATAATTAAGCCTCCCCAATCTCCTGCTCGCTTCACCGTTTTATTAGAAGTAAAAATAATAGGATCTGTTTCTAAACCATCAGCAATTATTTTTGCACCTTTTGCAATGGTTAAAGATGCTTTTGAATCAAAATCACCTAATATAACAGTTCCGGGTTCTATTGTTAAAGTAACACTATCTTTAACAAACACATTACCTAATAGTAAGTAAACATCTCTTTTAGACAACTTAGTGTTTTTAGTAATATTACCAGCTAATATTTGCGTAGGCTCACCATATTCCTTTTGGTTTGGTTTAAAATCTGTCCAATTATGCAACCAGTTATTAGCGCCTATTATTCCTTTTTCTTGCTGTGCATTTACATTTCCTATTAGTAGAAGAAATACTAAGATTAAGAGGGTTAAGTTTTTCATGATAAAATATTTAAAGTTTGGGCTAAATATTATTTATATTTTACATCAAAAATAACAAAATAATCCATGAAATACCATTTATTTCGTTAAAATGCACTTTTTGATAATATTTTGAATTGAAATAATCGATGAAATGCACTTTAATTTGATTAAAAATATAATTGTAAGAATTATCTAAGTTGAAAATTAGTGAAATTATAGTATCAATTTTGACTAAAAATATTATTCAATAAAAGAATATTAAATTCTATAAATAAAAAAAAGAACAAAAAAATAAACATTGTTTAATCATTTGTTCCTCTCAGAATTTAACAGTATATAAACTATCTATTAATGAAATTCACTATACTCATGTAATGATTTCATTGTTTCTTCATAGAATAATATAGCAGATATTAAGTTTTTGGTGTCTGAATAAGGTAAGATTACTTCTTGAAATTCTCGAGTTGCCTCTAAAAAAGAATCTGAAGCTTCAAATTGATTATCTAACATTTTTCTGTTGTCACTATCATTAGGAATACCTAAAGTAGACAAAGTTACACCTGGTTTTGTAGCGAAAGCGATATATGGTAGTAACTTTACTAAACTTTCTATACGTTCAGTATATAAACCTAACAGCTCGCCTTTTCCCATGCGCTCTAAATCTGACTTATTATGATATTTTTTTATTGAAACACCTTCTGGTATAATACTTTTAGGTGCATTCTTTTTTTGAGCAAAACCAACTCCAGCTATTAAAAAAAAGCTAAAACAGATTAATATAGTCTTGATTTTCATGTTAACGATTTAAGGGTTATGTTGCAAATTTATGCAATTAAACGAATAAAACAAGCGTTTTGTCGATTTTTTTATAAATTATTATAAATACTGCTGTGCTTTAATTCTTGAAGTGTGAAGTTTTATAATAGAAATGATAGTTCTATTCGATTATCATTTTTAAAGAATGGACATCTAACTTATTACAAATTAGCTATTTCTGTATCTAACCAAGTTAATCTTTGTTCAATCCAATTTTTAAGATAACTTATTTCTTCTTCAAACGTATTTCCAACAAAATTATTGGGCCAAATATATTCATTTAGTACAGGCCATAATTGAAAATTTTTAGTAATAGCTTGTGATTCATTTAAAAGTTCTAGATACTCATCAATTTTTGTAATTATGTAATTGTTAGAAAAGGTATTTGCCCTTAATTCAATCCATCGCGCTTGTAATTGACTTACAAATACTGGATCTGTTAATAATCTGTCCCACCAAAAAGGAATTTGCCATAAATCGTTTGAGCAACGTTCGTTAAACCTGTAGGCCCATACATTAGTATCTCCTCCATTACAATAATTAGCGTTTCCAAAAGCTAAGTTAAAATCCCAAATAGGTCCCATTTTAAGCTTTTCATTCTTATCTTTTGTTAACCAAGTACTCAACCTATAGCCATCAACATTATTTGAAAACTCATTAAGCAGAAAAAAATCTATAAAACTTTCTGTATCTATATAATTTGCGTACCCTTCATTTATATCTTTATAATTATCACCAGCCAAAGCAGTTTCAAAACTATTTAGGTAATTTGCTATATATTCTATTTGTTCAGGAGTAATTTCATCTTCTTTAGGCGTATCAAAATTGAAATGTATTTTTTGATTATTGCTCACATTATTAGGAGCATATGCTGAAGTTATTGAGTTTGAATTTGTATATAAAGTTTCATCTATTCCTGATGCTTTGTCAATTTTTAAAATATAACCTCCAGTTAAATCTTCTCCAATATTTTCTGTGTCTTTTAGCTTATTAATGTTTATTCTATTATCATCTCTTTTTAGTTTTTCCATTAAAACATACAAGCCATTATATTTATCGTTAATAGTTAGCTCTACAAATTTTGCTCTACTTGCGTACCTACCCATATCTCTAGATAAATCATAAATGAGTTTATTTCTTATCAATGATTTATCACTATATGGAGCATACAAAATCCAATCTTCTTCTTCAGGAAAACCTAATAACGAAACATTAATTCCATCACTTGCTACATCACGGGTTTCAACTCCAAACTGTTTTTTTGGAAACGTTTGAGATGAAGATCCACGAATTTCTACACCAATTAACCCTGAGTAATCTTCATTGTCATTAGTTGTTATAATCATTTCTGCCGTAATTTTTGGCTCATCCACTATTACATTTCCATTAGTATTTATACTTACTTGTGGTAAGCTTAAACTATTATCAATGTCAGTTATTTTAGTAAAAACCTCTTCATTATCGCAGGATAAAAAACAAAATGATAGAGTAGCTAAAAAAAATATTTTATTTATTTTAATCATGTGTTGTATGTTACAAGCTTTAAAGTAATTTATTATTGAGAGCTTGGTTTCTTTCAAATTTAATGATAAAATAAAAAATCTTTGATTTTAAAAACTTTAAAATATAAAAGAGTGCATTTTTAATCTGCTTTCCAATACAATATGTAACTATCCTTTAAGCACATTACTCTATCTTTTGAGGTGTAAATATGGTGTAATACTTTATTTTCTTTTGATGTTATTATAGTATCTATCTTATAAAATAATGTTTCGTTTTTAAATCATGTTCATGTAACATGAACAAATAAAAATAATGAACAAACACTATGTTGGTGTTGTAGTAATATTAAGGTCTTAATATTTTTTTCAATCTAGTTTGATACGCTTGTGTATAATTCCTTTTTGTTTTCTCATTAAGAAATGAAACGTTAATCAGCGCCAGCACTTTATCTTCATTAGAAGTTAAACTTTTAATACTTTGTATGATCTGCTTATCTTGAATACCTGCTAATTCTCCTAATTTGTAAAATTGTTCCTTTATTTTACCTACAGTTTTATTTGAAGGTAAAAGCCCATCGGCTAAAGCAAAATCTCTATCTTCAATATGTATTCTACTATTCAATAAGTCGTAAGCTGGACTTAATTTAAAATCGCCCAAAGGTGTTTCTATTAATGAGAAGTTTTTAAAATGTGCATCTCCATTAGAAAATAAATAATTAAAAAGTATGAGTTTAAATAATTTAATAGATTCAATAGTATAAGCAGGCGTATGCTTTTTTAAAATGGTAAAAAGCTCTAAATAATTACCTAGATATTTAAAATCTTCACCATGTGTTTGTGGTGTTCTTTCTGCCAATGAAGCAAAATCTTCTTGTGCCCATTTACCCCCATCATCTTTAATATCAAAACGCTTTGTAATATATGCAGGATCTCCATTTTTAAAGAAAATAAGCGCGTTTTCTGCGGTTTCAATATCATACACTTGTCTTGCAATTTGCATGGTTAAGTGCTCATTGGCTGGCATTTGGTTTGCATTTTTACCAACGTTTGGTATTGGTTTTAAAATGTACTGCCCGTTTTCATTTTCCTGTATTAAACGTAGTTTGTTTTTTTCTAATAAAACAGAAAACTTCTCTTGTACACCAGAAATAGACATTCGCTTTCTGTTTTCTACAAACAAAGCATCTGTACTTTCATTGCTTGCAGGCGAATCGTAATTTAAAATAACACTTACTTTTCTGCCATAAAAGACACGTCTTAAAGCGGTATTGCTATAAGTGCTGTGATTTTTGGCAAGTGTACCAGGGCAAACTTTAATTAGAGGTAAAGCCATTATTGTGTTATTTTTTTAATGGTTACAGCACCAATCGTGTCTTGTTTGGCTGTTGTCATTAAGATTCCAAAAAAGTCTTTACTGTCTATTCTATTCTCAAAACAAACGGTTTCTTTATTGGAGCCTTCTGGTAACATATTATAAAAAAAAGGAAATAGATATTCAGATTGATATTCTTGTTGTGTTTTAAGAAGCGTTAAACTAATTGCCGGCTTGTTTTTATCATTAAACCATGCATCATGATATTTAAACAGAAAACTACCATTGTCCAATTGGGTTAGTAAACCTGCAATTTCTTTTTTATATAATACATGCGCTTGTCTCATTATTTATTATTTACCTCTTTAACTACAAACGTTAATTCCATCCCCAAAGCATTAGCTAATTTGTTTAAGGTTTCTAAAGTCGGGTTGCCTTTACCACTTTCGAATTGTTTCAGTGTGCGTAAACCAACTCCTGAAAGATCTGCCAATAGATCTTGAGTTACATCTAGGTTATCTCTACGTGTTTTTATGGCATCTATTAAATGTTGTGAGTGCATTATATGGCTCTTTTTATACAAATATATAACTTTTAATAAATTAAATACTCGTTAAGTGCTTTTTATTGCACTATTAGAGTGTTTTTGTAGGTGATTGATACTAATTACATCAAAAAGTGCTTTATGTTGCACTTTTTTGTTTTTATCTAATTAATAACATTCTTGGAATACATTTATATGAAATATTAATAGTCAATATCCACAAGACTCAAAATATCTATACCAATATTAGTATTTAGTGTTTTTCCATCCATCACTTTTATAAAGCCTAGTTTACATTTGTTTTCATCTGTTTTTCCTTTATGAAAATTTCCAAAACCTGTATCAATGGATTCTGATGATGGATATAGTAACATACTCTTTGAAGCATTCCAGTATATATTGTAAGCATACATTTGTTTAAGATCATTATCTCCTGGTTTTTTTGGATCGATAATTTTCCATTTGGTATGAATTTATAAATCTACTATATCACAATCAAATTATTATTCCACAATGCCAAAACAACATCCATTTGAGAATTAGACCTTTTATCTCCTAAATTTAATTCTGTCCATAGTTCTTTTGGAGTAAATATTTTATTATCTGCCCACTTTAATATTTCAATAGCTTGTAGGGCATACTCTTTATTTTTAATAGATTTCGTATACTCTCCTTTAGATATTCCTTTTACCAAACCTGCTTCACACAAACCTAAAAATGTGCCTTTCGGACAACTTTTTTCTTGTGAACTTTTTGTTTCAAAAATCTCTTTTGCAGCTCTAGCGTAAATTTCTGCAATAGCATAAGATTCTTTATAGTTGTGTACTGCTTTTAAAGCTGTTTGTCCGTATTTGTTCATAGCTAGTTTATTTTTTTAATTTACTTTATTTCCCCTCTTTTTAATTCATCAAAATTATTCATTAAGTCAAAATAATCAGATTCTATTGATTTACATGCTTTTCCTGTAAACTTAAAGTTATTTTTCGGCCAGTTGCAAGGTTTCTTTATTCTCATTCTTTTCAGATGTCGTGATTGGATTACCGTGTAGATATAGCTTTAAATACTCAAAGCTTCTGTTGTGAGTTTGTTTTCCATCCTCATCTATGGAATATCCTTTATAGTACTCTAAATATAGACTATAACGCCCGCCAACAAGTTTCTTCTTTTTTAGACTTATTTTCATATTCCATAATTTAAAATTTATATACAATATTAAATTCACTATTTATTAAATAGGTCATTTATATCAGAACGCTTAATCCTCGTTGTCCTACTTCCTAAATTAACAGTTTTAATAGTACCGTTTTTAATATTACGATAAACTGTTTTAATTGAACAATTTAAAAGAATTGAAACTTCTTTAACTGTCAAAAAATCCAAGGCATTTAATTTCTCTACTTCTAAAGTTATCTTCTGAGTGGTTTCTTTATTACTTTTTGAAATATTAACTCCTCTAGTTTTTTCTTTATAATGCCTGCTGTTGCATTTGTGAGAGCAATATTTGGTTTTAGTTGTTCTTGCTGTGAATTCTTCTTTACAGTATTCACAAATTCTTTGCACATGAATATTACTACTCATAGGAATTGGAATTAAAGAGAGTTAAGAATTTTTAAGAGGTTCTAAGTAGTCTTAAGAAGTCCTAAATGTCTCTAAGTGACATTTTTGGCGAGATTACCTAAAATGAGGTGTAATTTTTACATCTTTTTCAAATTTAATGAAAAATGGTGTAAAAATATTGAAATAATTAACCCATAAAGGAAAGGGTAAGAAAACACAATGAATTATAAATAATTGATTTCTAGTATTTTGAAATCAAAACGAATCAAATAAAATACTTATTTACTTCCCGATACAGAAATTAGCAAATATATTTCCTAATAAATCATCATTTGTGATTTCACCTGTGATTTCTCCAAAATGATAAAGAGCTTGTCGAATATCAATGGATAATAAATCACCATATAAACCAGAATCTAAACCAAACATCACTTTATTAACCTCTTCAAAAGCTTTATTTAAAGCATCATAATGTCTTGAATTTGTTATAATTG
>JBAQZZ010000046.1:0-1849 GCA_049791475.1 Flavobacteriaceae bacterium
TTGCAGACCAGTTAATTTTTAATAAGAAAGCGGCCAAGACCACCTATTCAGAGGACAAGTCATCTGAAAAGCCCATCCGTAGTATAGCAAAGGCATTTAGTTGGCGGGTTATAGGAACCTTGGATACCTTACTTATTTCTTATATCCTCACCGGTAAGATAGCGCTCGCCGCATCCATTGCCTCCATCGATTTTGTTACTAAAATGGTACTTTACTTTTTTCACGAGCGGTTTTGGAACTTAATCAAATGGGGTAAATAATCACCTTACGTTATGGCACTTACAGCAGCACAAGTTCAAAAATTAAATATCCAATTTAAGGGAATCCCACCGGAAGAAATTATTTCATGGGCGGTAAAACATGGCAATACCCCAGTGGTAACCACGAATTTTAGACCGTATGAAGTTGCTATTCTACATGCCGTATCCGAAGTAACCAATAGCATACCAGTTGTTTGGTGCGATACTGGCTATAATACCCCTAAAACCTATAAACATGCAGAGCAACTTATAGATAGACTTAAACTGAACATTAAATTATATGTGCCAAAACAAACAACGGCCCATAGGGATGCTGTAATGGGTATTCCCCAGATAGATGATCCACGGCACGCAGCATTCACGGAGCAAGTGAAGTTGGAGCCTTTTAGAAGGGCTATGGCGGATTTTAAACCAGATGTTTGGTTTACGAACTTGCGTAAAGGCCAGACGGCTTTGCGTGATAGTTTGGATATTTTAAGCTTAAGTAAAGACGGGGTTTTGAAAGTGAGTCCGTTTTACCATTGGAGCGATACGCAGCTAGATACCTATTTGAAAAAATGTAAGCTGCCCAACGAACATAATTATTTTGATCCCACCAAGGTCTTGGCCAATAGAGAGTGTGGATTGCATACCTAAGAAGTAAACAAACGTATGGAGTTAAAAGAATTAGAAGTACCTACAAGTATTGGCGAAAACACCGCGCACATTAATGCATTGGAGAATGAAGCCATTTATATTATTAGGGAAGTAGCTGCACAATTTGAAAAACCGGTATTACTATTTTCAGGAGGAAAAGATTCAATTACCCTGGTTCGGTTGGCGCAGAAGGCCTTTTGGCCGGCAAAGATTCCGTTTCCTTTAATGCATATAGATACAGGACATAATTTCCCGGAGACCATTGAATTCAGGGACCGGCTTGTGGAAGAGTTGGGATTGGAACTTATCGTACGCAACGTACAGGATTCTATAGACCAAGGGAAGGTGAAGGAGGAATCAGGCAGATATTCCAGTCGGAATAGTTTGCAGACGACCACCCTTCTGGACGCCATTGAGGAATTCAAATTCGATGCCTGTATTGGTGGCGCCCGTAGGGATGAGGAAAAAGCGCGTGCAAAGGAGCGTATTTTCTCTGTGCGTGATGATTTTGGTCAGTGGGATGAGCGTAACCAGCGCCCAGAACTGTTCGATATGTTGAACGGTCAAATTGAATTGGGGCAGAACGTACGTGTTTTCCCAATTTCCAACTGGACAGAGTTGGATGTATGGTCTTACATTAAGGAAGATGAAATTGAAATCCCATCCATCTATTTCGCCCATAAACGTAAAACCTTTCTTAGGGATGGTATGATTTGGTCTGCAGAAGACAATATCGTGTTCAGGGAAGAAAATGAATTGGTAGAAGAGCGATTGGTTCGTTTTAGAACCGTAGGGGATATGTCTTGTACAGCGGCAGTTTTGTCTGATGCCGTCAGTATCGATAAAGTAGTGGAAGAAATCAGGGATTCCTCCATTTCTGAACGTGGAGCGCGAATAGACGATAAACGTTCTGAAGCAGCCATGGAAAAAAGAAAACAACAGGGATATTTTTA
>JBAQZZ010000047.1:0-1688 GCA_049791475.1 Flavobacteriaceae bacterium
CCCTTGGCCAGATTCAGATAGTGATGGCATTCCAGATAAAGACGATCAATGCCCAACTGAAGCAGGAACTTTTGCAAATAATGGTTGTCCTTAAATACCGTAATTAAGTCGCATATTTATATAAAAATAAAAAGTCCTGATTTTTTTTAATATCAGGACTTTTTGAAAACTTAATTTAGAAGCGCTTCAAACTTCATTTTATTAAAACTTATAACACTTAAAGCCTTAGAGTAATTTAGAAGAAAATTAACCGTTTCTTCCTTCGGTTCAAGATCTTTTGTTGTTGTAATAGAATTTTCAGAGTAAATTTTTGCCATTTTTATAATTTAAGGGTTATTTCAAATTATTAACGCAACAAAATTTACTTTATTGTATTAGTTAGTTAAAACTATATTATGCTTGTCTATTATTTTTCTTAAATTAATAAGCGCATAGCGCATTCTACCTAGTGCGGTATTAATGCTAACGCCTGTTCTTTCAGATATTTCTTTAAAACTCATATCATTATATATACGCATTAGCAACACTTCTTTTTGGTCTTCTGGCAACTCATCAACCAAACGGCGAACATCATTTTCAACTTGTTCTTTAATAATGGTTTTTTCAGCATTTAAAGTAGAGTCACTTAACACCGAGAATATATTAAAATCGCCTGTATTATCGAACTTAGGCATTCTATTATTTTTTCTAAAGAAATCGATAACCAAATTATGAGAAATACGCATAACCCAAGGCAAAAACTTACCTTCTTCATTATAAGCACCTCTTTTTAGAGTTCGAATTACTTTAATAAAAGTGTCCTGAAAAATATCTTCAGCAACATCTCTATCGTAAACTTTTGAATAAATAAAACTGTAAATTTTTTGTTTGTGCCTTGTTATAAGAATTCCAAGAGCATTTTCATTGCCTTTAATATAGTCACTAACTAAAGTAGCATCTGTAATGAGTTCATTTCGCATAATAATTACTTTTATTGCGCAGAAGAGGGCTTCTTTGCTTGGGGTTAAATGTTTAAAAGTAATGTTATGCTATAGGCAAGTGTTGATTTATAAATGATTAACAAAGTCAAATATAACAACAATCATTCCTAAAAAGCAAAAAAACACATGGTTTTTTAACAATTTATTCGATAAACGGTTATTTTTTATGCTCGCATACTTATAGTATCTTTGCAAAATTATCCCCTTAAAAGTCTATGAACACTAGTATTTCCGAAGTTAACCCAAAAGAAAATATCATCATAAAAGGTGCGAAATTGCACAACCTAAAAAATATTGATGTTGTTATCCCTAGAAACAAATTAGTAGTAATTACAGGGCTTTCTGGTTCTGGAAAATCCAGTTTGGCTTTTGATACGCTATATGCTGAAGGACAAAGACGCTATGTTGAAAGTTTATCTAGTTACGCCCGTCAATTTTTAGGCCGACTAAACAAGCCAAAAGTAGATTATATAAAAGGTATAGCGCCTGCAATTGCTATTGAGCAAAAAGTGAATTCTACAAATCCGCGTTCAACCGTTGGCACAACTACGGAAATTTACGATTATTTAAAATTATTGTTTGCTAGAATTGGCAATACTTATTCACCTGTTTCTGGAGAAGAAATAAAAAAAGACACTGTTACCGATGTTTTAAAGTATTTAAAAACATTTTCTGAACGATAAAAATTGTTACTCCTCGCTCCTATTC
>JBAQZZ010000048.1:0-4141 GCA_049791475.1 Flavobacteriaceae bacterium
GGTCTATATAGCTTCCTTTTTGAAGTAAGCGAAGACCAGACTTACAAAATCGAAGACAAACGCTTGATTGTTTTTGAACTGGATGAAGTCAAGGACAATAAGGAAATCCTGTCTGTGATGCTCAAGCTAATTAAATCCGCCATTCAAAGAACCATTTGGAAAAACAGGGCAGAAAAAGGCATCATCCTTTTTGATGAGTTTGCCAAGCAATTGAAGTTTGACAACGTGTTGGAAAGTGTGGAATTTTACTATCAAGCCATCCGAAAACAAAATGGTGCGATTGGGATTATTCTTCAGTCCATCAATCAGCTACCAAATAATTCAACTTCAGCAAGTATTCTTGAAAATACACAGGTTATTTATAGCCTCAATAACGAAAAAGGCTATGACGAATTGGTCAAACGTCTCAACCTTTCCAGCCACGATTTAAACCAATTAAAGTCCATCAAGAACAATCTTTCCGGTCCACGCAAGTACACCGAAATGTTTATCAAGATTGGTAGGGAAAGTAATATTTTTCGGCTCGAAGTTCCGAAGGAAGTTTATGCAGCTTATTTGACCGATGGACAGGAAAACGAGGAAATAATGAAGCTCTACAATGAGCATCACGATATGCAAAAAGCAATAATTCAATTCACATCTAAAACATAATATTATGAAGACAAAAATCAAAATTTTAGTAACAACGGTAGTATTGACCTTATTTATGTCAGGCAAAGCAACCGCCCAAGGAATGCCTACTTACGATAATACCAATTTTATCAGCTTGGTAAAACAGCTTATAGAATCAGGTAAACAGACCGCTCAAATGATTAAGTCTGTGAAGTTCTTAAAAGATGCAAAAGAGGCGATAGAAAAAGTGTCAAGTGTTGTCCAGCAACTAAGGGCAGTTGAAGAAATTGGACAAAACAACCAGCACCTGATCAGCGTAATGCAAAATGATTTACAGGATATTTTGAATTCGCCCTACATCAAACCCGATGAAGTTTCAAGGGTTGTGGAATCGTTCGATGCCATAGTACAAAACTCGTTAGACACAGTAGATTTTATTGATGAAGTACTATCCAGCGATTACCTAAAAATGAGCGATGCCGAACGTGCTGAAATCCTTAAAGCAAAAGAGCAGGAATCCAAGCAAATGGTTTCCAATATTACAACCAAAACCAAACGCTATCGTGACATTATTTCCTTTAGAAAAATGCAGGATAAAGTCAATAACCGAGAAACCGAGTACTAAAATGACGGCGACCATTCTCTTAGGAATTGGGCTGGAATATATCGACACCGTTTTCCAGACCATACAGGCCAGCAACTTTTCGCAATACACCATTGCGGGAATGAAAACGCTCGCTGTCCTGTTCTTTTTGGTCAACATCCTTAAAAAATACAATGAAGGCATTGCAGATAAGGACGGTTACACTTGGGGATTGAGTCCTGGTGAACTGGTCAAAAATTTTGCTATCGTCATCTTGGTCATTTTCTCAACACAAGTCTTAGGCTTTTTCGATGGCATCTTGGTAGCTATTGAAGGACAATATCGTGGCACAGCACCTGCCTTATTGCCTCTGCAGATGCAAGATATTCCCATAGAAGAAGATGTAAGTATAATAGAGGTTGCACAAGCTGCTATGACACTTTTATATGAAGCCCTGGTCACACCGCTTTACGGATTCAAAATATTTGCATTCATCATTAGCCTGTTCCTCTGGATATTGGATTTGTTCATCTATCCTCTATTCTTGGCAGAACGATTCTTCCTTTTAGGCATAATGCAAGCCTTTTTTCCTCTGGTCATTAGCCTTGCCGTTTTTGAAAAGTTCCGTTCGCTCGCTTATACGTTCTTCAAATTATATGCAGCCGTGTATATGCTCGTTCCAGCGTTCTTTTTGGTCAATGTATTTATCAATGCCATTTATACGGAAATCAACACCAATTTTTGGGTCAACCTTTTTGGAACCGATACAGGACAGGGATTTTTTGCGCCCGTTGTTCAGTTGGGTTCAGTAGGCTTTATTGTTTTCCTAAAATTCAAACTGTATAAACGCGCCACGTCCTTCACTCTCAGACTATTTACTGCCTAAGGCAGATTAAAAATAATAATATGAAAACACCATATAAGAATATTTATAACGTCCTAAAGCTGAACCGGTTTATCATTTTAGCAGTTGTTGTCTGTGCGTTGCTGTCCAGCACATTTTCGGTTTGGATGGTATTCAACACCAATCAAAAAGCGCTCAATAGTGCCTTTGCCATTAATACAGATGGCAGTATCATTCCGCTGAAGCTCGTGACCCAAAAGGAAAATTTTCGGGTTGAGGCTTTAGCACATTTGGATATGTTCCATAACTACTTCTATAACATTGATGCCAGCAATTACGAACGCAATTTGGAAAAAGCATTATGGTTGGGCAATAGTTCCGTGGACAACCTATATCGCCAGAAAAAAGCCGATGGTGTTTATAACAGATTGTTGCAATATTCCTTGGTTCAAAAAGTACTGAGCATCGATTCAAGAATATCTGAAAATGATGGTTCGTATGGTTTTACGACGACTATCATTTTTGAAATTAATAGAGGTACAATCATTGACACCTATGAACTGGTTTCCACCGGAAACCTGATTATGGTTGACCGAAACTTTCCCAACAATCCGCACGGATTGTTGATTACCAACTATTTCGAAAACACTTTAAAAAAACTAAACGATGAAAGTTGAAAGCCGATAATCGGCACTTAAAAACTCACTCTTATGAAAGTAGAAAAAAACAAGATAGTATTTGCAGCGGTATTAGCCGTGATTTTCATATTCCTGATTTCCTATTCCGTAATAGTTATGGGCGATGATGAAAGTGAAACCAAAAATCTTAAACAGACCTTAGTGCCAGATTTGGAAGAAGACCAAAAAGAATATGATTCTAAATTGGATGCGATTAACGACTTGAAGAAAGTACGTGAAAACAATGCACCAAGCATCTACGATGAAAAGTTGATTGATTCCTTGGGATTTTACGACCCAGATCTTCCAGAACGCGAAAAAGAACGTATCGTAGATAGCATTTATGAATCTGGAAAGATTCAATATTCAGAAAAGCGATACCAAAATTTGGGACAGAGAAGAACTGCTCGGAAAGTGGTATCAATAATAGACTCTGCTGAAGTAAAGCGGGAACAAAAAATCCAAGCGAAAGAATTGGGCTTGGAACATCAATTGTTCTTCGCTGCTGCGCCTAAACCCAATGAAGTTTCAATCATCGGCAATACGGATGAAACCATTTACGTGGTGGTAGATGGCGACCAAGTTGTAAAGGCGAATACCAGATTACGAATGCGCCTGACCAAAGCTGCTACCATTAATGGTAAAGAAATGCCAAAGAACACACCCATTTTCGGGTTTATCAGCTTTCAGCCCAATCGGGCTTTAATTGAAATTGAAAACATACAACATCATCCTACAAAGCTCAAAGCATTCGATTTATCCGATGGAAGCGAAGGCATCTACGTACAGAACAATTTTAGAGCAGAAGCCACCACCGAAGTCTTGGACGATATTATTGGCGACATCAACATACCTACCGTTCCTCAAGTAGGTGGTGTTACGAAAGTGCTAAGACGTAGCAATCGCAATGTTAAAGTAACCGTCCTGAACAATTACAGATTAATCTTAAAACCAAAATTATGAGCCCATAATGGGCATTTAAAAACGCACTCTTATGAAAAATTATATCATTATTTCCGCTCTTATTATTTGTTCGACTTTCGCAAAAGTAAAAGCACAAACCACTCATTTACTCGACACCATTTATGCAAACGACACCAAGAACGTTGCGTTATTTTTTCCTGAGCCAATCCGTCAAGGCATAACTGGTTCAGACAATTTTGTTTTTACATACAACCGTGAAAATGAACAATATTTTGGGCTACTTCAGGCAACCCCTGGGAAGGAAAGTAATTTGTTGGTAATCAACAGAAATGGTTCGATTTTTTCGTATATTGTAAGGTATAAAAAACAGCTTTCTAAGCTTAATTATTTCATTCCGCTATCCAATAGTATCGGTAATGAAAAACCGATTGTAAAGGATTCGGTTCTTGTTGAATCTTCTGAAGAACTTGTAGATAACAGCACCTATTATTACCAAAAATT
>JBAQZZ010000049.1:0-1700 GCA_049791475.1 Flavobacteriaceae bacterium
CCACACCTAAAGAGCAATTTGAAGCGCAAGAGCTTTTAAAATACTCCAAAGATTATTATAGGAAAAAAGGTGTTGGCAGACCCACTAAAAAAGATAGAAGAGCTATTGAGGGTTTTAAAGATGAAACACCTTTGAAAGATTCAGACTCCGAAGAATGATTGCTCTTTGCAACTTCCTCTGAAAAAAAATAACATAAACACGTAAAAATGAGTAATTTTATACTTTAAAACAGTATTGTCCGAATTAAGATTTAAGACCGCTACGCTGATAGTCCCGATAGCTATCGGGAAAAGAACATAGACTTGATTCTAACAAAAAAAGAGTACAAAGTATATTATTATTTTTTTTAAACAAAATAATTCAAAAACCCTGGAAAGGCAACGAAAGCAATAATTTAAACAAATACAAAATATTTTAATCGGTCAACTGTGACTTTAAAACAGTACTTTAATACAACGCAACAACCATGAATGTTACCAACAATGTGATATTGAACCACGAGGAGATCAACCATAAAATTAGACGCATTGCTTTTCAAATTTATGAGAACAATGTATATGAAACCGAAGTTATTTTAGCTGGAATTGATAGTAACGGATATATTTTTGCAAAAAAATTAAAATCTGTACTTGAGAAAATATCCGATATCAATCCGATACTCTGTAAAGTAAGTATTGACAAAAAAAATCCGTCGCAACCCGTTAAGACCTCCATTAAACCAGAAGATTATGAAAACAGATCGTTGGTATTGGTGGACGATGTTCTGAATTCAGGCACTACCTTGATCTATGGGGTAAAGCACTTTTTAAACGTGCCTCTAAAGCAATTTAAAACAGCCGTTTTAGTAAACAGGAACCATAAAAAATTCCCTGTGAAAGCCGATTTTAAAGGTATTTCATTATCTACGTCTTTACACGAACATGTTAACGTGATATTGGATGGCAAAAAATTTGAGGTTATTTTAGAATAGCTTAAAAACCAATTCCTCAATAATATCTTTTTCAGATTTATGGTCTGTTGTTATCGTTACCTGCGCTAAACTGTAAAATTGTGAACGCTCGAAAAGATGTTTCCCAATAAATTCGGCCAGTAAATCGTCCGTTTCTATATGGGCAATCAATGGGCGTTTGCTTTTCTCGTTTTTAAGACGGCCTATTAAAGTGGGGATGGATGCTTTTAAATAGATGCTCTTCACATGATCAGCATTTAAAATCAAATCCATGTTATTGCCATAGCAAGGTGTGCCGCCACCTAATGCAAGCACCAAATTATTTTGTGAATGCAAAAGTTCGTTTAAATAATGCGTTTCCAGCTTTCTGAAATGCAGTTCCCCTTTCAATTTGAACAGATCGCTTACGGTTGAATTTTCGCTTTCTTCGATAAAATCATCCAAATCAATAAACCTGTAGTTTAATTTATTGGCTAAAACTCGTCCTATGGCCGACTTTCCAGAAGCCATATATCCAACTAAAACTAAAATCATTTTCTTCTTATAAATTGATTATTAAAAACATACCTATTAGCCACGCAAAAAAACGAAAAAATCTTCAAAAAAAGTATTGTTTTATTAATTAAACATTTTATATTTGCACCCTCGTAAAGGAGAACACGACTTGGTAGCTCAGCTGGTAGAGCATTTCACTTTTAATGAAAGGGTCCTGGGTTCGAATCCCAGCCAGGTCACTAGAACACTTCTAGAA
>JBAQZZ010000050.1:0-22765 GCA_049791475.1 Flavobacteriaceae bacterium
CACAAAGTGGTGTAAACCCTATTTTATTATTGGATGATATTTTTGATAAGCTGGATGCAAACCGTGTGGCACAAATTATTAAATTAGTAGATGATGAAAATTTTGGACAACTATTTATTAGCGATACACATGCAGAACGGACTGAAAATGCAGTAAAGCAGGTGCATCAAAGTTATGAGATTTTTAGGTTGTAAAGCTTAAAAAAGGCAGAAGGCAGAAGATGATAGAATTACTGAGCTATGAATTTGTAATATCGATTTAGTTTATGACTTGACTTTGCAAAAAATTTCAGCTACCTTCGTTTAACGTCGGATATAAAACACATGTGCTGAACTTGTTTAAGTATTAAAACGATTTGATATCCGACGTTGTAGCCAATTTAAGCTCGAAAATAAATTTAACCAAAAATTATGAATGAAATGACACAACCAAATGAACAAAAAACTGAAAGTCAAGGACAAACAATTATAATAAATCAAAAACAGAATGAATCGAATGGAACTGGAACCACAGGATTCGTTTTAGCATTGATTGCTTTATTTCTTGGATGGATTCCGATTTTAGGCTGGATAATATGGATTCTTGGTTTAATTTTATCTTTTGTTGGAATATTTAAAAAACCAAAAGGACTCGCAATTGCTGGACTTGTAATCTCGTTATTAGGACTTATTTTACTAATTTTCCTTTTCGCTGGATTAGCAATTTTAGGAAGTGCAGCATAAGTCTGATTGAATAAAAAACTGATAACACAATATAAAAATAATTATGGTTTAGTGCTAAAACAAAGGTAGTTGCGTATTTGGTACATCTGATTTTCCTACGGAAAATCCTCGCACGGAAACCCGCAACTATTCTTATACAACAACATTAAACAAACCTTTCCAAAAACAAAATAACTTTTCAATTTAAAAATAAGATAGCAAATAATGGCGTTAGGGATAGTAGTGAAAAGCCCGCAGGCACGAGGACTTGTAGCGTATAGCCCGACCTCCCGATAGTTATCGGGAGTGGTAACGCCCAAAATAATATTATAAAAAAATACGCCCGTTTTATGGCAAAACGCAACAACGAACATATCAGTATTCAAGACGCCTTAAAGGAATTTGTTGAAACCAACAAATTAGAAAAGGGTTTAAACAAGGTTAATGTAGCTGATGCTTGGGCGAAACTTATGGGTAATGGTGTAAATAATTATACAACATCGGTAAATTTGGAACGCAACACTTTATATGTTCAACTAAATTCTAGCGTGCTTAGAGAAGAATTAAGCTATGGCAAACAAAAAATAATTGGTATGCTTAATGAAGAATTGGGTAAAGAAATTATTAAAAATCTGATACTACGCTAATTGGCTATTTTAATTTAACAAAAATAAATTAATTTAAAATTAAAAACCTATTGTTTTTTGTATTATCTTTGACGCTTAATTATTTTAATACAAATACAATGAGTAAAGGTACCGTAAAATTCTTCAATGATTCAAAAGGTTTTGGATTTATTACTGAAGATGACAACAACAAAGAACATTTCGTACACATTTCAGGACTTATCGATGAAATTCGTGAAGGTGATGCCGTAGAATTCGATCTACAAGAAGGTAGAAAAGGATTAAACGCCGTAAACGTAAAAGTAATCTAAGATTTATACTTTAACAATTACAATTAAAAGTCTATCAATCAATTTGGTAGACTTTTTTGTTGCTTTTTAGTTTCAAAATCAATAGTGTCCGATTAAAATTTTTAAAACGACCTGAACGATAGATGAGGTATGGGTTAAAGGATTTTATTAAGATGTGCCCCTTGCTTTTACAACAACTAAAAAATAAAGGTTTTCTGAAATGACAAATCTGTTATTAATTGATTATCCTTTAGTTAAAATCAAGTCTTGATTCTATATTCTAGAAGCGTAGCGGTCTTGATTCTTTTACCGGACAATAATGTTTCAAAATGAAATAAATGCAAAATAAACGATTTATAAAATTATTTGGCAGTACCTTTGCGGTATTATAATAATTTAATACAAATACAATGAGTAAAGGTACCGTAAAATTCTTCAATGATTCTAAAGGTTTTGGATTCATCACAGAAGATGACAACAACAAAGAACATTTCGTACACATTTCAGGACTTATCGATGAAATTCGTGAAGGTGATGCAGTTGAATTCGATTTACAAGAAGGTAAAAAAGGTTTAAACGCCGTAAACGTAAAAGTAATCTAATAGATATATACTTTAACAGTTACAACTTAAAAGTCTGTCAATTTATTTTGGTAGACTTTTTTTTATGCCCTACTTTTTCAAACAATAGAATTATTATATAAAAATAGAATCTAAAAAAATTAGTTGTCACATTGAGCGCAGTCGAAATGCTTTATCTTACTAATAAATACTAATAGGTTTCGACTGCGCTCAACCTGACACCATTAACGATAACTTTTTATATTTTATTTTTTTATGGCACAGGGTTTGTATTCTATATAATGTTAATAATTAAAATTTAATACAATGAGTAAAGGAACAGTAAAATTCTTCAACGATTCAAAAGGATTCGGATTTATAAAAGAAGAAGGTTCAGAAAAAGAACATTTTGTTCACATTTCTGGTTTAATCGATGAAATTCGCGAAGGCGATTTAGTAGAATTCGATTTACAGGAAGGTAGAAAAGGTTTAAACGCAGTAAATGTAAAAGTAGTTTAATATATCATATTACTAGTAAACATTATTGAAACAAAAAAATCCCGCAACATAGTTGCGGGATTTTTTATATATTGAAATATAGTTTTTAAAACTGCTCTCTTCCAGAAAAATGAAAAGCACCTTCAATAGCCGCGTTATCATCACTATCACTTCCATGTACAGCATTTTCACTTATTGAATCTGCAAACATTTTACGAATAGTGCCTTCAGCAGCATCAGCAGGATTGGTAGCACCTATTAAGGTTCTAAAATCGTCAACTGCATTTTCTTTTTCTAAAATGGCAGCTACTATTGGTCCGCGAGTCATGTATTCCACCAATTCTCCAAAAAATGGACGCTCACTATGTATAGCATAAAATGCTTGCGCATCTACTTTAGTCATTTGTGTTAATTTCATTGCTACAATTCTAAATCCTGAAGCTGAAATTTTTTCTAATATTGCACCAATGTGTCCTTTTTCAACAGCATCTGGTTTTAGCATTGTAAACGTTCTATTTGTAGCCATTATTTTTATTTTAATTCGGTGCAAAAGTAATCTTTTCTAGTTAAAATCAACTCATCTAATTTCAAAAAAATTGTATCTTCGTCATCTATGAATAAACAAGATATTAGTAACTTAAAACTGTTACTTTTAACAAAAAAAAAGATAGTTATTGTACCTCATAAAAACCCAGATGGCGATGCTATTGGCTCCACTTTGGGTTTGTATCATTATTTATTAAAAGGTAATCATGATGTAAATATTATATCTCCAAACGACTATCCTGAATTTTTAAAGTGGATTCCTGGAGAAAATACCATATTAAAACACGATTCTCAAACAGAAGCATGTGATGCAAAAATTAATGAGGCAGATCTTATTTTTACTTTAGATTTTAATGCATTTCACAGAGCAGGACATATGGAGACTGTTTTAGCACAAAGTACAGCTATTAAAATAATGATAGATCATCATCAATCTCCAGACGATTATGCCACTTATATGTTTAGTGATGTTAGTATGAGCTCGACCTGCGAAATGGTTTATCATTTTATTGATATGCTTGGTGATACAGATAAAGTGGATGCGAGTATTGCTACCTGTTTATATGTTGGTATTATGACAGATACAGGTTCTTTTAGGTTTAAATCAACCACAAGTAGAACCCACGAAATTATAGCACATCTTATAGAAAAAGGGGCAGATAATACTAGTATTCATGCACATATTTACGATTCTAATAGTTACAGCAGATTACAATTACTAGGGTGCGCGCTTAACAACTTAAAAGTTATTCCTGAATCGAGAACAGCATATATTACCCTTTCTCAAGCTGAACTTAAAAAATACGATTACAAAAAAGGTGATACTGAAGGTGTTGTAAATTATGGTTTATCGCTAGATGGTATTGTACTTGCGGCTATTTTTATTGAAGACAGACAAGAAGGTATTATAAAAATATCGTTGCGTTCAAAAGGTGATTTTTCAGTAAACGAATTATCGCGTGCGTACTTTAATGGTGGTGGCCATACCAACGCCGCTGGTGGCAAAAGTAATTTATCTTTACAAAAAACAGTTGAAAAATTTATTAGTATATTGCCTAGTTATAATAAAGCCCTAAATAATGAATAAATTACTAATTGCAGCATTTGTTGTACTTGCTTTTATGAGTTGTAAAACACCAGAAGCCAGAAAGCCTATTTCTTCAAAAACAGGTTCTTTTATTGATGCTTCTGTGGAACGTAATAAGAAATTAAATGCGCAAGAAGAAGCTACAATAAATAAGATTATAGAAAAACAAGATAAAGATTTTATAGCATCAGAAAGTGGTTTTTGGTATTACTACAATACTAAAGTAGAAATCGATTCTTTAAAAACACCCAATTTTGGCGACATCATTAATTACGATTATGATGTAAAATCTTTAAATGGAAATGTAATTTACTCCAAAGACGCTATTAAAACCCAAACCTATGCCATGGATAAACAAGAGTTATTTACTGGCCTGCGTGAAGGTTTAAAACTCATGAAAACTGGAGAAACTATAACCTTTATATTCCCATCTCAAAAAGCTTATGGTTACTATGGCGATGAAAATAAAATTGGACGAAACATGCCCTTAATTTGTGAAGTCACAGTAAATTCAATAACCCAAAATTAAACCTATAAAAATGCAACCATTCAAAAACACTTTTAAACTTATATTTTTCTTATTACTTATAATCTTAACATCTTGTAAAGCACAATATCCAGATCTTGAAGATGGTATTTATGCCGAAATCGTAACCACGAAAGGTACAATGGTTGCCAAATTGGCCTATGAAGAAGCACCTATTACTGTTGCAAATTTTATCTCTTTAGCCGAAGGAACTAATACTATGGTTGATAGTGCTTACAAAGGGAAAAAATTCTATAATGGGCTTATTTTTCATCGTGTTATAGATAAATTTATGATTCAAAGCGGGGACCCATTGGGCACAGGTAAAGGAAATCCAGGTTACAAATTTAGGGATGAATTTCATCCAGATTTAAAACATGATAAACCTGGTATTTTATCTATGGCAAACGGTGGACCTAATTCAAACGGGAGTCAATTTTTTATTACGGAAATCCCAAAACCTCATTTAGATAACACCTACAATGTTTTTGGAGAACTCGTTATAGGTATAGATATTCAAGACAGTATCTCCAATGTAGAAATATCTACAAAACGTAAAGACAAGCCTGCAAAAGATGTTGTGATTAAAGAATTGAACATTATAAGAAAAGGGAAAGAAGCCAAAAAATTTGATGCACCCAAAATTTTTATTAATCATTTTGTCGAGGCAGAACGTGCTGAAAAAGAAAAACTTGCAAAAGCAGAAGCGATTATACAAGCTACAAAAGACAAGTTTGATGAACAAAGAAAAAACACTGTTGCACTTCCATCTGGTTTGGAATATGTAATTACTGAAAAAGGAACCGGTGAAAAATTACCTCAAGATGCTAAAGTACTTGCTCATTATGCTGTTTATTTTGAAAACGGAAAATTAATAGAAACTAGCAAACTTGAAATTGCTGAAGCCTGCGATGTTGTAAACGAGAAAAGAAAAGCTCAAAACGGTTACAAGCCCATAACTTGTGATATTGGTCCGGATGCACAAATGATTTCTGGTTTTAAAGAAGGACTTCAACAATTAAGTGTTGGCGATAAAGCAACTTTATTTATACCCTATCATTTAGCTTATGGCGAATCTGGAACTAGAGGCATTCCTGGTAAATCTAATATTATTTTTGAAATAGAAGTTATTGAACTTCTTAAATAATTTTTAACACTTAAAAACATATTAAAGTATAACTTTACGTTGAAAACTAAAACCTTATGCACTTATTAAAATTCGATTGGAATCCTGTAACTGGTATTGATATTGTTGGAAATTTCAAACTCCATTTTTACAGCCTTATGTGGGTTATTGCCTTTGTATTAGGTTGGTATATTATGAAGCGCATTTTTACTAAAGAAAAAATAGCTTTAGATTATTTGGACCCACTTTTTATCTACACCGTTTTAGCAACCATGCTAGGCGCAAGATTAGGGCATGTTTTGTTTTATCAATCTGAATTAATTAGCCAAGACTTTTTCAGCATTTTTCTCCCCTTTAAATTTAAAGGCGGTTTTGAATTCACAGGTTTTCAAGGACTTGCAAGTCATGGTGCAGCCATAGGCATTATTGTGGGCATGTATTTGTATAGAAAAAAATACAAATACAAATCCGTTTTATGGATTTTAGATCGCGTTGTTATTACAGTAGCTTCTGGAGCTGTTTTTATTAGAATTGGAAACTTTATTAATTCTGAAATTATTGGAAAAATAACAGATTCAAATTTGGGTGTCCGGTTTATACAAGACTACTATTACAAAAACCAAATTACGCAGCTTACAGGAATCAAAGATGTTAAAAAAGCTTATGCTGCTGTCACTGATAACCCTCAATTTGCTGAATTACTTGAAGCAGTTCCTTACCGACACCCAGCACAATTATACGAATCGTTTTCTTATATTTTTGTGTTTTTAATACTTTGGTATTTCTACACAAAAACACCTAAAAAAGACCAAACTGGGTTTTTATTTGGCTTGTTTTTAATTTTATTATGGACCATTCGTTTCTTTGTAGAATTTGTAAAAGAGCCACAAGGTGTAGAATATATTAATTGGTATAGCTTAAATACCGGGCAATGGCTTAGTATTCCCTTTATTATTATTGGTTTATATTTTATGTTTTTTTACAAACCAAAAACTCCTGTAAAATAAGATGCGGTTTAAACAGCTTTATATTGTTTTAATATTGGCTTTGGGAATCGTTTTTGCCTCTTGCAAAGACGAAAAAAAAGTTATAAAACAAACTGAAGTTTCCTTTAAAAAGGAAGGTGAACTCACCATTTTTAAATCTGATTCTACACAAATCAATTTAGATATTGAAATTGCTGATACCGATTTTGATATTCAAACAGGTTTGATGTATCGTAATGCTATGGAAAAAAATCAAGGCATGTTATTCGTTTTTGACGATGCACAACCCCGTTCTTTTTACATGAAAAACACCCAAATTTCTTTAGATTTAATTTTTATCAACGAAAACAAAACCATTGTTAGTTTTCAAAAAAATGCAAAACCATTTGATGAAAGCTCTTTACCATCAAACACTCCAGCTAAATATGTTTTAGAGGTTAATGCGGGTTTGGTTGACACATGGATTATTACAGTTGGCGATAGTATTAGTTTTAATCAAAAATAAAAAAATGACAACAACACCGGAACATGATGAACGTGTTGCCAAATTAACGTTCGCAGGGGTTTACCCGCATTATATTACGAAAGTTGAAAAAAAAGGTAGAACAAAGGAAGAATTACATCAAGTTATTACATGGTTAACAGGTTTTGATGAGCTTAAAATAAAAGAACTTATTGATGATAAAGTAACGTTTAAAACATTCTTTGACTTAGCAACAATAAACCCTAATGCCGAACTTATTAAAGGTGTAATATGCGGCTATAGGATTGAAGATATTGAAACTCCATTAACAAAACAAGCTAGATACCTGGATAAGCTTATAGATGAATTAGCAAAAGGTCGAAAAATGGAAAAAATTCTTCGTAAATAATAGTTTATATAACTGGTGTTTGCGTTAGAGAACAAGCAATATCCTTATTTATTTAGGGTAAACAAAACCCTAAATTAGTTGCTTAAACCAACGCAACTAACCATACACAAACTGTTAAACGAACTTCCTTTTTTGCTTTAAGGATAGTAGCGGAATCTTTTTTTTAAAAAATAATAAACAATAATTTTGTTATCACAGGCAAATAATTGACAGATTGCCACGTCCTTCGTCCTCGAAATAACGTTTTAAAAAGATATAGCGAATAGCCCAACCCTTTTGGTAACGCCCAAAAACAAAATTAATCAGATTGCCACAGTCGTTCCTCCTTCGCAATGACATGTAATACATAAAAAAAGCCTATCAAAAAATTGATAGGCTTCTTATAAAGAAAAAATTTAAGTTAGTCTTCCTTCTTTTTTCCTTCTAATTTTTTAACTGAATCGTACATAATTGGTGTTGCAATAAATAGTGACGAATACGTTCCTACAATAACACCTACAATTAATGCAAACATAAAGCCTCTAATAGAGTCGCCTCCAAAAATAAAGATGGCTAATAACACCACTAAAGTAGTTAATGAGGTATTTAATGTTCTACTCAATGTACTACTTAATGATACATTTACAACTTTATTAAAATCCCAACTGGTATGTTCGTTAAAGAATTCACGAATTCTATCAAAAACGACCACGGTATCATTTAATGAGTAACCAATAACGGTAAGTATGGCTGCAATAAATGCTTGGTCAATTTCCATATTAAATGGCATAAACTTATAAGTTAACGAGAATATACCGAGTACAATTAATACATCATGGAATACTGCCGCAACTGCACCAAGTGAAAATTGCCATCTTTTAAAACGAATTAAAATATAAAGGAATACAACAATTAACGACCCTAATATTGCCCAGAAAGAAGCTTGTTTAATATCATCGGCAATCGTTGGGCTTACTTTATATGATTTCATTAAACCAACTGTTTTGGTTTCTGCATCGCTAATAAAATCTTCGTAAGAAACACCATCTAAATGAGGCTGTAAAGCGGTATAAAGTGTTTTTCTTATTTCTTCATCTACCTCAGCTCCTGTTTCATTTACTTTAAATTTTGTAGTAATTTTTAATTGATTTGCATCACCAAACGTTTTTGCATCTGCGCTATTAAAAACATCTGGCTGTGAAAGTACACCAGTAATTTCGGAAGCACTCACATCTTGTGCAAAACGTACTTGATACGTTCTACCTCCAACAAAATCAACACCTTGATCTAAACTATTTGTAAATAAAGACCCTAAACTCAATAAAATAAAAGCACCTGAAATGATATAAGCCACTTTTCTTTTCTTTAAGAATTCAATATTTATATTTCTGAAAAGGTTTTTAGTAATAGCTGTAGAAAACTCTAATTTACCACCTTTATTAGCATACCAATCTACCAATAATCTGGTAATAAATATGGCTGTAAATAATGATGTACCAATACCAATTAATAAGGTAGTGGCGAATCCTTTAATAGGTCCTGTTCCAAAAATGAATAAAATTAACGCGGTTAAACCTGTTGTAATATTCGCATCTAAAATAGATGATAAAGCATTACTAAACCCGTCTTGAATAGCTTCTTTTTGACCTTTACCTTTTGCGAGTTCTTCTCGAATACGTTCAAAAATAAGTACGTTAGCATCTACCGACATACCAATGGTTAATACAATACCCGCAATACCAGGTAAGGTTAATACAGCTCCTAATCCTGATAAAATTCCGAAGATTAAAAGAATGTTTAATGCCATAGCAATATCTGCAAATCCACCAGCTTTACCGTAGTAAAAAATCATCCAAAGCAATACTAATGCTAAGGCAATCATGAACGACATTTTACCGCTATCTATAGCTTCTTGACCTAAAGATGGTCCAACTACTTCACTTTGAATAATATCTGCCGATGCTGGTAATTTACCCGCACGTAATACATTTGCTAAATCGATGGCTTCATTTAAAGTAAAATCTCCAGAAATTGAAGAACTTCCTCCCGCAATTGGTCCTGTTGTAACACCTGGAGCAGAATAAACCACGTCATCTAAAACGATTGCGATTTGACTTTGTTGGTTATAAGCCTTTCCTGTCATTTCTTCCCAAATCTTAGCACCTTTTGCATTCATTTGCATAGACACTTCAGATTTTCCTGTTGGCCCAAATTGATTTCTAGCATCGGTAACTACAGCTCCACTTAATTGTGGTTGGTTATCTCTGTTTCCAATTAAAGCGTACAATTCAACAATCTCACTATCTTTATCTGGCTTTCCAAAAACAAACTTTACGTAACGTTGTTCTGCTGGAAGCATCGCTCTAACTTCTGGTCTGTTTAAATAATCAATTACAGTTTCTTTATCTTTAGTTTCAAATTGTGCGATAACTGGACCACCTTGGTAACCGCCTCCTCTAATTAAACTAACTAACGGACTAACTGTTGCGACTTCTGTTGAATCTGTAGTTGCATCACCTAAAAGGTCGTCAATTGTAGAATCTGTAGCATCTTCAGAATCTTGTGGTTCTTGCTCTTTAGAGGCTTCTGTTGGAGCAACAATATCTTTTAAAACAGCATCCGCTTGATATAAAAAGCCCACAAACTGTTCTCCTCTGTAAGCATCCCAAAATTCTAACTGTGCTGTACTTTGTAATAATCCTGTTGCACGTTCAACATCTTTTACACCAGGTAATTCAACTAATATACGTCCAGATGTTCCTAAACGCTGAATGTTTGGAGATGTAACACCAAACTCATCAATACGCTTACGCAATACTTCAAAAGCTGAAACGATTGATTCATCTATTTTTGTTTCGATGATGCCTTTTACCTCATCATCCGTCATCGTTCCATTTATTTCACCATCTAATTCTTTTGTGTAAAATATATCTGGCGAAGCCAATTTAGTATCGCCTTTAATTTTATCAAAAGCAGTGAAAAAATCATCAATATAATCTTCTTGACTATTTTTTTGAAGCTCAGTAGCATCGTTTAAAGCTTTATTAAAAATAGGGTCTTTTGTATTATTTGCTAAACCTTTTAAAATGTCTTTTACGGACACTTGAAGAATAACATTTAGACCTCCTTTTAAATCTAAACCAAGATTCATAGCCTTTGCTTTCACTTCGTTATAAGTGAATTTTGCAATACCAATATTGAATACCGTATCGGTTGCAATAGATTCTAAATAATTGGCTTCTTCTATACTTCGCAATGCGCGATAACCCTCTTCCGATTCAGGAATTTTATTAATAGCTATTTCTTCGGCACTACTTTCTATTTGATTGGCTTTAAATGTGAATGATAATTGGTAAATACTTACCAAACCAAACAAAAGCGCAAATAATTTTACTAATCCTTTATTTTGCATTTTTATAATTTATTTGTGGTCAAATTTTTATCCTAAATTTTTAGGCGAGCAAATATAGCTTTTACTCAACGATTTGACAATTTTTTATATTTGATTAAATTTTCAGTTTTTTAACTGATGAAAAAGGTATTTAAAAAGCAACTAAACTTCGTTAGTTATGTTTTTAAACCTGCTTTGAAACTGGAACTGTTTAGAAGTTGATTAACTTAAGTCCCCTTAACAGATAGGGCCAGCTCTAACTTCTGGGATACTTTTGGAAGAATTATCAATTGCTATTGCAATTTTTCTATGGGTGGAATAAGCAACTTTTACCTTGTTATCTGCTTTTAAATTTAAGTTGACTAAAGATGGAAACGTATTAGAATTAAAAACCTGGTCATTTTTAGATTTAAAATCTAAAACAATTGTACCGTTAAAATCCCAATTTGCGTCGTTAATATTTTGAATTTCATAAACATTCAGATTAAATTCTAAGTTATTTTCATCTGAAGGAAGTCTATAAGGCTCGTTATTTTTATTCTCTGAAGAGAACGCGATAGCTAAGTTAAAATCTTTAGAAAGTGTTTCTTTTATTACAGACGTATTGGCATCACTATGATAACTAATTTTTAACGTCCCCTTTTTTAATGTCTTTACTTTAATATTACGAACACCTAGGTTTAGCAATTGCGCTTTTACAATAGCTATCGTGTTTTTGGCATCTTCTGAAGTAACTTCAGAATCGTTAAATTGTAATACAATTTCTTGATTAGGTAAATCTACTGTATCGAGATTTACAACACCTAAAATTGTGAATACTATAATAAAAGTACTTATGTACCATTTTTTTATCATGCGCCAAATATAAAAAATAAAGACTGTATTTCTACAGTCTTAATATAATTATCTATTACCTCACTAATGGAGTGGTGAAATATTATAGTTCTAAAAGCGCATTTGTTTTACTCACACCTTCTGCACTAGCTTGCATGTGTTCTTTTTCAGCAGCGCTTAACTCAATATTAACTATACTTTCAATACCGTTTCTACCTAAAATTACTGGTACACCGATACAGATATCGTTTAAACCGTACTCACCTTCTAAAAAGGTAGAACAAGGAAACATTTTCTTTTGGTCGCAAGCAATTGCTTGAACTAAACCGCTAACCGCAGCTCCTGGTGCATACCAAGCTGAAGTACCTAATAATTTAGTAAGTGTAGCACCACCAACTTTAGTGTCTTCAGCAACTTGTTGTAAACGATCTGCACTTATAAATTCTGATACTTTTACGCTGTTTCTGGTCGCATGAGATGTTAATGGCACCATACCTGTATCGCTATGTCCACCAATTACCATACCGTCAACATCACTAATTGGAGCTTCTAAAGCCTCGGCTAATCTATATTTAAAACGCGCAGAATCTAAAGCACCACCCATACCAATAATTCTATTTCTTGGAATATCAAGAGATTTATGTGCTAAATACGTCATCGTATCCATTGGGTTACTTACTACAATAAGAATCATATTTGGAGAATGCTCAAGCAAGCTACTAGACACTGCTTTTACAATACCAGCGTTAATACCAATTAATTCTTCACGAGTCATTCCTGGCTTACGAGGTATTCCAGATGTGATAACACAAATATCACTATTTGCAGTTTTGCTATAATCGTTTGTAACACCCGTAATTTTGGTATCAAAACCATTTAAAGATGCACACTGCATTAAGTCCATAGCTTTTCCTTCAGCATAGCCTTCTTTGATATCTAACAAAACGACTTCTGAAGCGAAATCTTTAATGGCAATATATTCTGCACAACTTGCACCTACTGCTCCTGCTCCTACAACTGTTACTTTCATAAGTTTATTTTTAGTTTTAATTTTAATTCCGATAAGAATCGCTTAATAATTTTAATGAAAATTTTATGTCACAAATATCATATTATAAAAGTGATCATGTTATGATTTTAGTCATACAAAACTACAAATTTTAATGCTGTAAAAGAAAAAAGTGCAAGATTAAATCTTGCACTTTAAACAACTAACTATTCAAAAAAAACTAACTAAAACTAAATATTCATTATGAGAAAATATTTATACTGTATTTATTTATCTAAAACCAAAGTTTATACCAACTGAAAAGGCATCAAACTCTGATAAATGATATTCTGCATTTAATCTAAAAAAACCTAATTTAAGTTTTGTACCAATCGTACCTCTAACTGCAGAAACTTCGCTTGATACTGAAAAAGGATCTGTGTATGTTTCTGTTATGAATGGTCCTGAAGTAACAATATAAGTTCCTAATACATTGGACTCAGATTTACCTTTAATATACCCTATTCCACCATAAAAATTAATTACTGGTAGTTTTGTAGATACAATAGCCTGAAGTAACCATGTATTAGTATCACTTTCTATACGTTGATTATCTCCATTTATTCCTGAAGATTCTGTTATATTATATGAACCATTCAAACTTGTATATGCTACAAGACCTGAGATAGACACTGGCAATAATTTATCTGCTGGCAACCACTTAGTCACTTCAAATTGTACACCTACTCCAAACATGCCTAATTCGGCATCATCTGTTTTAATTTGAGGTACAAAACGCGCTTTAAGTTCAATGCCTTTACTTAAGCCTAAAGCACCTTGTATAAATGCTGTGGGCAATAAATTAGCACTAGCATCTCCAATTCCTGAAGGCAATGTAATTGTTTCTGTTAAAGTTGTATTATTATCGGTAACTATAATATTAATATCTGGATTATTTTCACCAAGTGCCGTTGCTACATCTCTAGATCTTAAACTGGAATCTTGAAATTCAAAAGATAAATCATCAGTTTCGTATGCGCTTAAATCCATCAAAAACGTTTTTTGATTATCTTTTACCATGGCAGCATTGGCAATAACTGAAATTTCAAATCCACCCAAAGGTTTTGCATCAGCCGTATTAAACCAGTTGGCATTCATACTATGCATCAAACCATTGGTTGCAGATTTTAAATAATCATTTGTAAAACGTTCTGCACTTTCTTCGCCAGCTGCGAATAAGTCACCAATATCTTGTGCTTTTGAAACGGTTACTACTAAACAAAGTAATATAAATAAGGTATGCTTTTTCATTACTATTATAGATTTGGTTTTACAAATGTATAAAAAAAATAATACGAAACAACTTTTAAACGGTAAAATTTGCGTTTAAACGATGAAATTAACAAAAAAATAACCCTGACGTTATACATCAGGGTTATTTAAAGACTATTTATGTTATTTATTTACGCATCAATATTCGCATAAATAGCATTCTTCTCGATGAATTCTCTACGCGGTGGCACCTCATCACCCATTAACATGGAGAAAATTCTATCTGCTTCAGCACCACTATCTATTTGAATCTGACGTAATGTTCTAAACTCAGGATTCATGGTTGTATCCCAAAGCTGAACAGCATTCATCTCTCCAAGACCCTTATAGCGTTGTATTTTAGCTCCATCACCATACTGTTCCATTAACGCCAAACGTTCCACGTCATTCCAAGCATACTCTTTTTTAGCTCCTTTTTTTACTAAAAACAAAGGTGGTGTTGCTATATAAATATGACCATTTTCAATTAACTCCTTCATATAACGGAAGAAAAACGTTAATATTAATGTTTCAATGTGAGAACCATCTATATCGGCATCACACATAATCACAATTTTATGGTATCGCAATTTTGAAAGATTTAGCGCTTTACTATCTTCTTCAGTACCGATAGTTACACCAAGCGCTGTAAAAATATTTTTAATTTCTTCATTCTCAAACACTTTATGCGTCATAGCTTTCTCAACATTCAAGATTTTACCACGTAAAGGTAAAATGGCTTGAAACGCTCTATCACGACCCATTTTTGCTGTTCCACCTGCAGAATCTCCCTCTACAAGATATATTTCACATTTTGTAGGATCTTGTTCAGAACAATCAGATAGTTTACCAGGTAAACCACCAATACTCATAACGGTTTTACGTTGAACCATTTCACGAGCCTTATTAGCTGCATGACGCGCTTGTGCTGCTAGAATAACCTTTTGTACAATAATTTTAGCATCATCAGGATGTTCCTCTAAATAATCGGTAAGCATTTCTGAAACGGCTTGACTTACAGAAGCTGAAACCTCTCTATTACCAAGTTTCGTTTTTGTTTGTCCTTCAAATTGAGGTTCTTGAACTTTTACAGAAATAATGGCTGTTAATCCTTCACGGAAATCATCTCCAGCAATATCGAATTTTAAATTTTTAAGTAATCCTGATTCATCTGCATACTTTTTTAAGGTATGAGTTAGACCACGACGAAAACCAGATAAATGTGTTCCACCTTCATGGGTGTTGATATTATTCACATAAGAATGTAAATTTTCAGCATAAGACGTATTATAAATCATGGCAACCTCAACTGGTACGCCATTTTTCTCACCTTCAAAAGCAATGACATCTTTCATTAAAGGCTCTCGAGTTGCATCTAAATACCTGATGAATTCTTTTAACCCTTCGGTAGAATGGAATGTTTCGCCTTCAAATTCTCCATCTTCTTTTTTACTTCTTTTATCTATTAAATGAATGGTAATGCCTTTATTCAAATACGCTAATTCACGTAAACGACTTGCTAAAGTAGCATAGCTATATTCTAAAGTATGTATAAAAATAGTTTCATCTGGTCTAAAAGTTACCGTAGTTCCTCTTTTATCAGTTGTTCCAACTTTCTTAACAGGATACATGGCTTTACCTCTTTCATACTCTTGTTCCCAAACCTCTCCATTTCTAAAAACCGTAGCTTTTAAATGCGCAGATAAAGCATTAACGCAACTTACACCAACACCGTGTAGACCACCAGAAACTTTATAAGAGTCTTTATCAAACTTACCGCCTGCTCCAATTTTGGTCATGACCACCTCAAGCGCCGAAACCCCTTCTTTTTTATGTAAATCTACTGGAATACCACGACCATCATCTTCTGTAGTAATGGAATTATCTTCATTAATAATTACCGTAATATTATTACAGTGTCCTGCTAAAGCTTCGTCAATTGAGTTATCTACAACTTCATAAACTAAATGATGTAAACCACGCGTACCTACATCACCAATATACATGGATGGTCGCATACGTACATGCTCCATACCTTCAAGTGCCTGAATACTATCTGCTGAATAATTATGCTTGTTAAATTCTTCTTTAGGTTCGCTCATATTCTATATTTTATCTTAATTTAAATTTAATTGTATTTCACAAAAAAAAGATGCTGAATAGCATCCTTTTGAATACAAACAAATATACGAAATTATCATGTTTTTAGAAAGTATTTCATTCACTCATTAATAAAATTATCAACAATTGTTAATTAACTAAAAGTGGCTTAAATCGATTAAAAAGTAGCTTAAATTGAATGTTTCAGGTTTTCTTATCGGTTTTGAAATAGCAAAAAACGAATCGGTTCTCTAACGCTTTATTTTAAACTATTTGCTGGTTTACTATTTTAAATTTTTCGCCATAAAAACTATTTTAAAACAACTTATTTGTTAATTTCATTGTAAAATAATATCAAACTTATTTTTTTGAAAACTTTAACTTTTGTATGTTTACACGCAGATATTTTGCGTTTAAACGTATTTTTATGCTTTTAAACGTATTTTAGCTCCCTAAAACTAATATTTTTTAACCATTTAATTTTTATAAAAAAAGTTAATAGAATAGCCTTAAATATGACAAAACCTACATTTGTATCCTCTTTAGAAAACACCTATTGCTTTAAGTCTCAAATAACCGTTTCTACAAAAAATTTTTCCAAATAGTCTAAATTATTGTATTACAAATAGATCCCTGAATTCCATGATAAAAAATATACTCACTCTACTTTTTATTTGCTTTAGTTATACTGTTTTTGCTCAAGCATTTACAGCCAATTGGAACACAACTAATATATCCACTGGATCTTCACCAGTTAACCAAATTACCATTCCTACCAATCCAGCTTACACCACTTATAATTATACTGTAGATTGGGGTGATTCTAATACTGATAGTAATCTTACAGGAAATACTACCCATACTTATGCTACACCCGGTAATTATACAATAAGCATAACGGGAACTTTTCCAGCTATTTACTTTAATAACGGTGGCGATCGAAATAAAATAATTGAAATTTCGAACTGGGGAACTATTCAATGGCAAACTATGGAAAATGCTTTTTATGGGTGTGAAAATTTGAACTTTGATGCTATTTCTGCACCTGATTTATCTCAGGTAACCAGTCTTAA
Source organism: Flavobacteriaceae bacterium (assembly GCA_049791475.1). Taxonomy (GTDB): domain Bacteria; phylum Bacteroidota; class Bacteroidia; order Flavobacteriales; family Flavobacteriaceae; genus CAXBID01. Next base: position 17,495 of record JBAQZZ010000050.1, read on the forward strand.
AAATATGTTTAGAGGCTGTTCTTCATTTAATGGTATTCTAAACAATTGGGATGTAAATACTATTACGGATATCTCTGGAATTTTAGCTGATGCAGACATTTTTAATAGGCCCGTAAGTAATTGGAACACCATTAATGTTACCGATATGTCTGAAACCTTTAAAAATTGTTTAGCCTACAATGAGCCTATGGATAATTGGAATACGGCATCTGTTACTAATATGAAGGAGATGTTTTATGCCAATGTAAACTTCAATCAAAATATAAATACTTGGGATGTTAGTCAAGTAACCGATATGTCTGGTATGTTCGTTGCCTGTAGACGATTTAACCAACCTTTAAATACTTGGAATGTAAGTCTGGTAACTGATATGAATCTGATGTTCTTTAGAACCAATGATTTTAATCAAGATCTAAGTAACTGGCAAGTTGGTAACGTAACAAATATGTACCGGATGTTTCATGAATCTGCCATAAGCTACCCAATGATTAATTGGGATGTTTCTAAAGTTACAGACATGGGTCAAATGTTTGCCGATACGCCCAACTTTAATCAACCTATTAATACTTGGGATGTAAGTAGCGTTACCAACATGTCAAAAATGTTTGAATCGGCGCGTCTGTTTAATCAACCCTTAGATACTTGGGATGTTTCAAACGTAGTTAACATGTCTGGCATGTTTCGTTCCTCGTCTGCTAGTGGCAATAATGCTTTTAATCAAGCTTTAAATAGCTGGAATGTTTCCAAGGTGACTAACATGAGTCAAATGTTTGAGAATAATCTCGTTTTTAATCAAGCCTTAAACAACTGGAATGTTAGCGCCGTATTAAACATGAGTAGTATGTTTAGCAATGCCGATGCTTTTAATCAACCTTTGGATAATTGGAATGTTTCAAATGTTACTAATATGTCTGGCATGTTTCAACAAAATAGTGGTTTTAATCAGCCTCTTGCTAGCTGGACAACCACCAGCTTGACCAATATTTCAAATATGTTTTTCCAAGCAACTGCTTTTAACCAAGATATTAGTGGTTGGAACACTGTAAATGTAGTAAATATGTCTGGTGTATTTAATGGTGCAAGTACCTTCAATCAAAACCTAGCTACATGGAATATTGCTGATGTAACCAATATGGCAAATATGCTTTCTAATTCTGGTCTTTCACAAGCTAACTATGATAATTCTTTAATTGGTTGGGCAGCCCAAACGGTAAGAAATAATGTGAATTTAGGAGCGCTTAATTTAAATTATTGTGACGGTCGTATTGCGCGTCAAGCGCTTATTGATAATAACAATTGGAACATTACAGGTGATATTATAAATTGTTCATTTGTAATATGTACGAATTTAATTTCGCCTACCGATGGAGACACTAATGTCCCTGCTAGTGCGAACCTTACTTGGGCAGCAACACCAGGAGCAACAGGTTATCGTGTTACGGTTAGAATAATAAGAGGAGGTGTTGAATTTATACCTTTTGATGATATTGATGTTGGAAATAATACTGGACTTAACCTTGAAACCCCTCTAGGGGCTGACCTTTTAGTTGCAGGTGATCAAGTTTTTGTAACCATAGTACCCTATAATATTTCAGATGGTCCTGCGGTTGGTTGTACTGAAGAAAGTTTTACAGTTGTACCTAGTTGGGTTAATGATTCTGCTGCTTTTAAATTAACTTACGATACTCGAATACAAAACGGTATATATACAACACCTGTTAATCAATTAAGATTTCAAGCAAGTGTATCAGGTTTAACTTATAATTATTCTATTGATTGGGGTGATGATCAATTTGATAATAATGTTACTGGTGATATCATTCATACTTATAATGTTCCTGGTATTTATACAGTAAGTATCATAGGAACTTACCCAGCACCAGAACATGGTGAATTTAACAGAGATTCTTTTAAATTAATTTCCATAGACCAATGGGGATCGCAAGTTTGGCAAAGTATGCAAGGAGCTTTTGCTGGTTGTGAAAATATGGAATATAATGCAAGTGATATACCTAATCTTTCTGCTGTAACAAACATGAGTTCCATGTTTATTGTATGCAGAAAATTTAATGGAAATGTTAATAATTGGAACGTAAGTAACGTAACGAATATGACTGCTACTTTTGGAGTAACCACTATATTCAATCAACCTTTAAATAACTGGGATGTAAGCAATGTAACTAATATGGCTTTAATGTTCTTTCGCACCAATGATTTTGATCAAGATATAAGTAGTTGGGACACTTCTAAAGTAACCAACATGTCAAGAATGTTTGAAGATGCTAAAGCCTTTAATCAACCAGTAAACATGTGGAATGTTGATGCGGTTACAACTACAGAAGATATGTTTAAAAGAACTACTATCTTCAATCAACCATTAAATAATTGGAATGTATTAAATGTTACAAACATGTCTAGCATGTTCGAAGGCACTGTAGCATTTAATCAAAATTTGAGTAGTTGGAATGTGAGTAATGTTTTAGATATGTCTTCTATGTTTCAAAGTGCAGCATCATTTAATCAACCCATAAACACATGGAGCGTTAGTAAAGTAACCAATATGTCTTCTATGTTCTCTAGTGCATCCGTTTTTAACCAACCATTAAATAATTGGGATGTAACATCGGTAACAAATATGTCTTCCATGTTTAGTGCTGCAACTGCTTTTAATCAAAATTTAAACAGCTGGAACGTTACCAACGTATTAAATATGCGTAATATGTTTTATTTCGCTACCGCTTTTAATCAACCATTAAATAACTGGGATGTAAATTCGGTTGTTACTATGTCTGGTATGTTTCAAAGAGCTTCAAGTTTCAATCAGCCTTTAAATATATGGAATGTAAGCGCCGTGGCTAACATGACTTCAATGTTTGAAGATGCTATTGTTTTTAATCAACCCTTAAGCAATTGGGATGTAAGTTCGGTAACCTTAATGAAGTCTCTATTTGAGGGTGCAGCAGTTTTTAATCAAAATATTAATAGTTGGAATGTTGGCGTTGTAACCAATATGGAAGCTATGCTTAAAGAAGCTGTGCTTTTTAATGAGCCTCTAAACAATTGGAATACAGGCGAAGTACTTACCATGAAAGAAATGTTTAACGGGGCATCTGTGTTTAATCAACCTATTGATACTTGGAATGTTTCTTTTGTAACCACCATGGAGGAAATGTTTAGAAATACCTCAGTTTATAACCAAACAATGAATTCTTGGAATGTGGCCTCGGTTACGACCATGCGTGGTATGTTTAGAAATGCAACAGCATTCAATAGTACCATAGATAGTTGGAATATAAGAGGTGTTACCACTATGGAATACATGTTTTCAGAGGCAACAAACTTTAACCAAACAATTAATAGTTGGCGAGTTTCAAATGTTCTAAACATGAACTATATGTTCGATACTGCCACTGCTTTTAATCAAAATTTAGATCGTTGGAATCTGGGTACTGTAACCATGCGCTCTATGTTTGATGGTGCAACAGCTTATAACCAATATTTAGGCGATTGGAATATTGCTGATGTAACAGACATGAGCGATATGCTTGACACAACAGCATTAACCAGAGAAAATTATGATAATACTTTAATTGCTTGGTCTGAACAAACACTCACTCCTGGAGTTACTCTAGGCGCAGAAGGTTTACCATATTGTGATGCTTTAGAAGAAAGACAATCAATAATAGATAATTTTGGCTGGACTATTACAGACGATGTATTAGACTGCCCAATTCCAGATTGTACGGTATTAATTTCTCCATTAAATGGTGCTGTAAATGTACCTGTAAACACCAATTTAAGTTGGGAACCTGCATTATTTGCAAGAGGTTATAGGTTAACAGTAATTTCTAATCCTGGTAATATAACCGTGGTAAACAATGAAACAGTTAATACTGCTTCTTATGAATTCGCTACAGACTTCTCTGGAGGTGAAACCGTACTAGTCACTATAACACCTTTTAATGACGAAGGCGATGCATCTACCTGTACTCAAGAAAGTTTTACAATATCAACTGATGCTGCTACAGTACCAAATTGCACCTCTTTAACAGAACCTTTAAATAATACCATTGATGTTTCTGTAAGTACTAATCTAACATGGCAACCTATTGCGAATGCCGATGGTTACAGAATAACTATTGGAACTTCTACTGGAGGGAATCAAATATTGGATAATGAAGATGTAGGCAACATAACAACCTATGATTTAATTAACGATTTACCCGAAAATACAGAAATATTCATAACCGTTATACCTTATAATAATGAAGGTCCTGCAACATTATGCGCCGAGGAAAATTTTACAACAGAAATAATTCCTGTACCACCAATGTGTACAACTTTATCTGCGCCCATAAATGGTGCTAACAACGTTCCTATTGATACCGATTTAAGTTGGAATCCAGTAGCTGGTGCAACCGGCTATCTTGTTGTGGTTGGAACAACCCAAGGTGGCATTGAAATTGTAAATAATGTAGATGTTTTAAATACTACAACTTACGATATTATAGATGATTTACTGCCCAACCGAACCTATTACGTAACTATAATACCTTATAACGAAATTGGTGATGCTGTAGGATGCACCGAGGAAAGTATTAGAACTGGAGCTTCAACATTAAACGATCCTCCTGCATGTACTACTTTATTATCCCCGTTAAATAATGCTGTTGATGTAGCAATTGATAGCAATATAAGTTGGAATATAGCGAGTAACACAACAGGCTACAAATTAACCATAGGCACAGCTTCAGGTGGAAATGATATTTTAGCAACTACCGACGTTAGTAATTTAACCAATTATGATTTAGCTACTGATTTACCTGAAGCCACTACAATATTTGTAACCATAACGCCATATAATGGAAACGGTGATGCAACTAGTTGCACTGAAGAATCTTTTACTACAGAAACTTTAGCAACTATTCCTAATTGTACCACATTAACAAATCCGTTAAATAACTCGACAGACGTTGTTGTTGGTACAAATTTAACTTGGACAGCCGCAGCTAATGCCACTGGTTACAATTTAACCGTAGGAACTACATCTGGTGGAAACGATATTTTAGTAACTACTGATGTTGGCAATTTTACAAGCTACGATTTAGCAACTAATTTACCCGAAACCACACAAATATTCGTTACCATAACACCTTATAATACTGTTGGTGATGCCACTGCTTGCACTGAAGAATCTTTTACCACAGAAACTTTAGCAACTATTCCTAATTGTACCACATTAACTAATCCGTTAAACAATGCTACCGATGT
>JBAQZZ010000051.1:0-3135 GCA_049791475.1 Flavobacteriaceae bacterium
GTATCGCTAATAAATAGTTGTCCAAAATTTTCATCATCTACTAATTTAATAATTTGTGCCACACGGTTTGCATCCAGCTTATCAAAAATATCATCCAATAATAAAATAGGGTTTACACCACTTTGTGCTTTTATAAAATCGAACTGTGCCAATTTTAACGCAATTAAAAATGATTTTTGCTGCCCTTGACTTCCAAATTTTTTAATAGGATGACCTTCAATATTAAAATGCAAATCATCTTTATGAATCCCAACACTAGTATATTGAAGTGCTTTGTCCTTATTAATAGCGTTTTTTAAAAGCGTATTTAAATTGGCTTCAAACAAATCGCTATGGTATTTTAAATCTACCAATTCATTACCGTTGCTTATAGCTTCGTAACGTAATTTAAAAATGGGGATAAACTCCTTTAAAAAAGCATCTCGTTTTTCAAAAATTTGCGTACCGTAATCTGTGAGTTGCGTGTTGTAAACTTCTAAAGTGTCCTTATTAAAAGTATGGTTTAAAGCAAAATATTTTAACAATGCATTACGTTGCGCCAGTATTTTGTTGTAATTAATTAAATGATTTAGGTAACTTTTATCGCTTTGCGAAATCACGCTATCAATAAATTTTCGGCGGGTATTACTACCTTCAATAATTAAATCTCTATCTGCTGGCGAGATAATAACCAAAGGTAAAAAACCAATATGCTCGCTAAATTTTTCGTAAGCTTTTGCATTGCGTTTAATTACTTTTTGTTGACCACGTTTTAAACTAATGGCTACTTTTTCGGTTTTATCGTCTTTATTATAATCGCCGTTTATTACAAAAAAATCTTCATCGTGTTTTATATTTTGCGTCGCTACCGGATTAAAATAGCTTTTTCCGAAAGATAAATGATAAATAGCATCCAATACATTCGTTTTTCCAATACCATTATTACCAACAATACAATTTATTTTATCATTGAAAATGAACGATTTACTATCGAAATTTTTGTAATTAAGTAATGAAAGTGATTTTAAAATCATGCAAAAAGTAACTTAAAAGGCGTTTTGAGGCTTAACTCGTAAAAAGAAGTGCAAATTATTGAAAAATATCAAATAAATAGGCTTTTAGTTATGAAGAAAAATTATATTTTTGCGCGATATTAATTTAGAACGAATAGATGGCGACTTACAAGAAAAAATATAAAGCAAAAACTAAAGCAGAGAAAGAACATAATATTGAAGAAGGTTCAACAACGGCAGAAGTTTTTAACACACTAGACGAAAGTGCTTCGAAAACGGAGGCTTTTGTAGAGAGAAATCAAAAATACATTTTTGTTATCATTGGGGTTGTAGCGTTTGCAGTTTTAGGGTATTTAGGCTATAAAGAATTTATTGCCAAACCAAAACAAACTATGGCTATGAACGATATGTTTCAAGCTCAAAAATATTTTAACGATGCTGTCAATGGTACTGCTAAAGATTCATTATACAACTTAGCATTAACCGGTGGTGAAGGTAAATTTGGAATGCTAGATATTATTGAAGAATACAGCGGAACACCATCTGCAAATTTGGCAAGCTACTATGCTGGAACAGCGTATTTAAGATTAAAAGATTACAAAAATGCAGTAGAGCATTTAAATAATTTTAAAAGTGATGACGAAATTTTAGCACCTTTGGCTAAAGGGAATATTGGTGATGCATTTGTGCAATTAAATCAACCAAAAGATGCTTTAGAATATTATGAAGAAGCTGTAAATATGCGTGATAACGAATACACAACACCAATGTATTTATACAAAGCTGGAGCTATTGCTTTAGATTTAGGACAAGCAGATAAAGCATTAGGTTATTTTAAACGAATAAAAGAAGATTATCCAAATGCTACTGAGGCTTCTACGGTAGATGTTTTTATAGGAAAAGCACAGGTTTTAGCAAGTAAATAGTATATTTACATATGGCTACAGCAAATAAAAATTTATCAGAATACGATAAAGCAACAATCCCAAACGCGAGTAAATTTCGGTTTGGGATTGTTGTTTCAGAGTGGAATGATACCATCACCGAAGGCTTGTATCAAGGCGCTTATGATGCCCTAATTGAAAATGGGGCTTTACCAAATAATATTATCTGTTGGAATGTTCCTGGAAGTTTTGAACTTATTTATGGTTCAAAAAAAATGCAAGAACAAATGGTAAATGTGGTAATTGCCATTGGAAGTGTTATTCAAGGTGAAACCAAACATTTCGATTTTGTTTGTGAAGCCGTTTCTCAAGGTATAAAAGACTTAAACGTGATACGGGAAACACCAGTTATTTTCTGCGTGCTTACAGATAATAATATACAACAAGCCATCGATCGCTCAGGTGGTAAACACGGAAATAAAGGCACTGAAGCTGCTATTGCTGCTATTAAAATGGCGGAGTTACGTGACAATAGTTAGTTTTCGATTTGTCATTGCGAAGGAGGAACGACTGTGGCAATCTGCTCCTTGATAAACAGACTGCCACGTTTTACAGAAAAGTAAAACTCGCAGTGACGTATGTTTGTTAACAATTTTTAGCATTCCTATTCTAAGTATCTGCCTATTTTTAAGTATTTTTGAAAGATAAGTAAGACCATATTTTGTTTAATCAACGAAAAAATAAAACCTTTAATTACCAATCTAGATTGTCTAAAGAGAACGCAGTAGATTCTGATTCAGAAACATTTAAAAGAAAAGATTTTATTTCTAAATGGAAACGAAATAATAAATCGAAAGGGAAAAGTGTTATGACCATGCGCACTTTAATCCTAATTTTGGTATTATTATTGATTTGTATGTACTTAATAGAAAAAAATTACTTGTAACTTAAAACTTAGAAATTATGGGGCCAATAAAATTCACTTTAATTAAGAGATTACCTAGAAATAAAAGATTTAATTATACGCCACGATATTATAAAGGAAAAGAAGATGCAAATGAATTAAAACATGCGACAAAGTTTGATATTTACGCTGAAACCTTAAATAAGGGCGACTTTTCTGGGCAATGGCATGAAACCAGAATAAACAGTAGAAATAGAAATAATTCGGGTTTTAATAGAACAATTTTAATTTTAATAGGATTCTTCGTTTTAATTTTTCTTTTTATCATCGATTTCGATTTATCTATTTTCTTTTC
>JBAQZZ010000052.1:0-8918 GCA_049791475.1 Flavobacteriaceae bacterium
ATGTAACAATGAGTTTAAAAGAACTTGAATCTCATCGAGAACATACCGAAAAATTGGATAATATCGGAATTGAATTGCTAAATGAAATTTATAAAAACGGAATATTTAGCGATTTAAATATTAACAGATATGTTTATTATAGCAGAGGAATTGACAAACCAATAGTTGAACTGAACTGAAAAAAGCACTATTTACAACAACGTGTATAATTCATTGCTAGTACTTGCCTACTTACGAAAATCCTCGCGGATTTTCTATTCGGTTTGTATTTGCTAATTTAGTTGCTGAAACACGCAACGAAATCATTAAACGAACTTCCTAAAACTTTCAATCAGTTACTTTTTCGCGTTAGGGTTGAAGCGGCATCCTTTTTTGTGCTTCATTTAAGTTTGGTTTAGAACTCATTCAAGATATATAAAAACACTTGATGAGATACTGAAACAAGTTCAGCACAAGAAAGATATAGCAAAAAGCCCGACCCTCGGGTAACGCCCAACTTCTTGTTATACTAATAAGAACTATTGAAAATCAATCAAAGTAACTCAACCTAAAACTTTAAGAAAAGAGACTTCTTGCTTCAAGGAAATTTAATAAATTTGAAAACCGTGTCCCCTTTTTTAATTTGGTAAACGTCTTAACTATATACAAACCATAACATATATAATTATGAAACAATTTATGATGATTTTTATTGGAGCAGATTATGCTGCTTTAGGCCTTTCACCAGAAGAATTACAAAGTAGAATGGGCAAATGGTTCGCTTGGGGAAACAAAATGGAAGAAGCTGGTGTGCTACGCGGCGGTGAAGCATTAACACCGCAAATTAAAAGAGTAGTTGGTAAAAACCGAACGGTTACCGATTTAACCTCAGCAGAGGTTAAAGAAATTGTTGGTGGTTATTACACCGTTGAAGCTAAAGATTTTGATGCGGTTGTAAAAATTGCTCAAGATTATCCAGATTACGATTTAAACGGCACTGTCGAGATTCGTGAAATCATGGTTTTTGACCAGTAATGGAACCAAAACTCATAGACCATCTTTTTCGCTACCATAGCGGAAAGATGGTTTCTGTTTTAACTCGAATTTTTGGGCTAAAGCATCTTGAAATTATTGAAGATGCTGTTCAAGATACGTTTATAAAAGCGAGTATTAGTTGGCGAAATAATCAACCTGAAAACCCTGAAGCGTGGTTAACAAAAGCTGCAAAAAATAGGGTTTTAGATATTTTTAGGAAACTAAAAACGGAACAAAAATACCTTCCAAACATCAATCAAGGCACGGACACCATTGCCATAAACGACCTATTTTTAGACACTGAAATTGAAGACGCGCAACTCCGCATGATTTTTACAGCATGTCATCCAAAACTAGATTCTAGAGATCAGATTTCATTTGCTTTAAAGACGGTTTCGGGGTTTAGCATCAAAGAAATTTCTTCTGCATTACTTACCAAAGAAGACACGGTTAAAAAACGATTACTCAGAGCTAGAAAAACCATTCAACAATCAAAATTAAGGTTTAAAATACCTCAAGGCAAAGCCTTACCTGAGCGCTTAGAACGTGTTATGGAAGTTTTATATCTCATTTTTAATGAGGGTTTTCATTCTAATAAAAAAGAAAAACTAATTCGGAAAGAGTTGTGTGGAGAAGCCATTCGATTAACCCAAATGCTTTTAAAAAATAAGCTTACCCGAACTTCAGATGTTTATGCACTTTGCGCACTCATGTGTTTTCATTTGGCACGTTTAGATACTAAAACCAATTCGGAAAATGAACTTTTAGATTTAAAAAATCAAGATAGAACACAATGGTATTTTCCGCTAATAGAATTAGGAAATACCATGATGCATAAAGCGGTTGAAAACTCTGAATTTTCATGTTATCATTACGAAGCTGCTATTGCCGCTGAACATTTAAAAGCGCCACGTTTTGAAAATACCAATTGGGATAAAATTTTATACTTGTATCAATGCCTAAATACTTTACAACCTATGCCTACACATTTATTAACTATGGCGGTGGTTTGTTTACAAAAACAAGATTTTAAGATGGCTGAAAATTATTTTGAACAATTAAAACCCGAAGATTTCGGTCAACGAAGTTATTTGTTCTATGGCGCTAAGTCAGACTATTTTTCCGCCACTAATGAAGCATATAAGGCTATTAAGTATATTGATTTGGCTTTAAACTCTGTAATCAATAGTCTCGAAAAAGAGTATTTAATTAAAAAGAAAGCTGTTTTAATTACTCAAAAAAAATAATTTCTTTTCTATCTTTAGGGTTGTAAATTTTATGCTAACTTTAATAATAAAAAAACGGCATATTATTTGTTGGATAAAAAGCTATGAAAAAACATTTAATTCTAACCTTAATTCTAATTTGTCCTTATTTCTTTTTTGGGCAAGCGAATAAATTTCTGAGACAAGCATTAAAAACTGAAGATTTAAATGAGAAAATTCAGCTCTTAACACAGGCTATTGAATCAGATCCCGAAAAGCTAGACGCTTATTTTTACAGAGGCATAGCCAAAAACGATTTGGGTGATTATTACGGCGCCATTGTAGATTATTCTAAAATAATTGTAGCTGAACCAGATGCTGATACTTACTTTAACAGAGGAAATTCTAGATATAGTTTAGAAAATTTTGAAGGCGCTATAGAAGATTATACTAAAGCCATAGAGCTAGACCCTTATTTTGTAGATGCGATTTTTAGTTTAGGATGTGCTAAATATGATACCGGAGATTACAAAGCGGCACTAATAGATTTTAATAACGTTTTAAAAATTCAACCCTATTACTCTAAAGTATATAGTTTAAGAGCGAACATCTATTCTAATCTTAAAGAATATAAAAAGGCTTTAGAAGATTATACTATGGCCATTTTAATAGACCCTAGTGCAGATTCATACTACAATAGAGGTATTTATTATATAGGAATAAACTACTACAAAAAAGCTAAATCTGATTTTAATAAAGCAATACGTATGAATGAAAATAGTGGCTTTGCCTATTTTTATCGTGGAGCAACTGAATTACTTTTAGGAAAGTACAAAAATGCCCTTGAGGATTTTTCAACATCACTAAAAATTGATGATTTAGATTTTGATGCGATGCTGGGACTTGCCATAACCTATTACAAATTAAAAGATCTGCCAAATACCAAATTATATTTTAATAAAGCGAAAGACATCCTTGAAACTAATTTAGAAGCGAAAGAAGGTATTGATTTGTTTGAAAACACGTACTGGTATCAAAATCAATATTATTTTTTCAATGAAAATTTTAATACACTAAAAAACCTTTAATAGGCTTTAACCTCTATATTTCATAGGCAAATGCACTACTTTTTTAGTATCATAAAATTCTTCTGAAAAGTAATCGCTTAAATTATAAATAGTTGTGGTTTTATAATCTTTAAGTTCCTCTGATAAATCGCCACCTTTTAAGTACAAAATGCCATTTTTAATATCGTGGTTTTGCTGCTTAGCAATTTTACCTTTTACCCAATGTACAAAGGTTGGCATTGCAGCCACTGCTCTACTTACAATAAAATCGTAATTCCCTGCAATAGCTTCTACTCTACTATGTGTTGTTTTTACATTGGTTAAACCTAAACCTTCAACTACTTCATCAACAACTTTTAGCTTTTTAGCAATACTATCTACTAAATGAAATTGGCATTCTGGATACAAAATAGCCAATGGAATACCAGGAAAACCACCTCCAGTACCAACGTCTAAAATATGGCTTCCACTTTTAAATTGGATTACTTTTGCAATAGCTAACGAGTGCAAAACATGCCGTAAATACAACTCGTCAATATCTTTTCTAGACACGACATTAATCTTTAAATTCCAGTCTTGATAGAGTGATTCTAATTGTTTGAATTTATATATTTGGTCTTCCGATAAGTTTGGAAAATACTTTAAAATAAGATTCATTCTTGTTAAATTTTCAACAAAAATATACTTTTTATATGCATATTTTTACAAAAAAATGGTATTACTTAAGTTGGTTTATACCTATCTTTGCCAAAGGTATGATGAGCAATTTTTATTATTAATCGTATTAAAATTAATAGCATGACAAAACAAGCACTTTCATTTTCAAGAACTGACTCTGCGAAATTCTTTAGAACTCTTAACAAACGTGTTAATGATTATTTTAAAGAAAATAACGTAAAACGTACTGGTAACTGGAAAATATGGGTTAAAACTATAGTTATGTTTTCTCTATTTTTAACCCCTTACTTTTTAATTTTAACAATTCCAAACATTCCTGGTTGGGCACAATTATTACTAACTGTGGTTATGGGTATTGGTATGGCAGGTGTTGGTATGAATGTAATGCATGATGGTAATCATGGATCTTTTTCTAATAAAGAATGGATTAACCGTTTAATGGGAAGTAGTATTTACATTCTTGCGGGTAACGCTTACAATTGGAAAGTACAACACAATGTTTTGCACCACACCTATACAAACATTCATGGCCATGATGAAGATTTAGAAGCTGGTAGAATTTTACGTTTTACAGAACATTCTGAATGGAAATGGCATCATAAATTTCAACACTATTACTCTGTTTTACTTTATGGTTTACTAACAATAAATTGGGCCATTACTACCGATTGGCAACAAATGCGTCGTTATATGAAACGTAAATTATCTTACGGCAAATTTCCTAATCCTGTTTTGAATTGGAGTAAACTTGTTATTTCTAAAATTATTTATGTTGGTATCTGGATAGTAATTCCAATGGTGTTTTTAGAAATTGCGTGGTGGAAAATACTCATAGGCTTTTTTATAATGCATTATACAGCTAGCTTAATTTTAAGCGTCGTATTTCAATTGGCTCACGTTATGGAAGAAGCTGAAATGCCATTACCTGAAAAAGACGGTACAATGAAAAATACTTGGGCGGTTCATCAGCTTAAAACAACTATCAATTTTGGTACAAAAAACAAAATAGTAAATTGGTTTACAGGTGGTTTAAATCATCAAGTAGAACATCATATTTTTCCGCATATTAGTCATGTTCATTATACTAAAATATCTAAAATAGTTAAGGATACTGCTAAAGAATTCAACTTACCATATAACGAATATAAAACAACACGTAAGGCTATTATTGCTCATTTTAAACACTTAAGATTAATGGGAATGAAACCAGCTTTACAAGTTTAACCAATTTTATTTACTACCAATTAAATGCAATTACTTTCTGATAGAATTTTAAACATGGCTACATCTGCTACGTTAGCCATGGCAGCCAAAACAAGAGAACTTAGGGGTGAAGGAAAAGATATTATTGGTTTAAGTTTGGGCGAGCCAGATTTTAATACACCAGATTTTATTAAAGATGCAGCTATTCAAGCCATTCATGAAAATTATAATTCTTATACTCCAGTTGATGGTTACGTAGAATTAAAACAAGCCATTATTACCAAATTTAAACGTGATAATAATTTAACCTACACACTTCCACAAATTGTAGTATCTACTGGTGCTAAACAATCTTTAGCTAATATTGCTGCGGTTTTGACAAATAAAGGTGATGAAGTTATTTTACCTTGCCCATATTGGGTAAGTTATGCCGATTTAATTAAGCTTAACGATGGTGTTCCAGTAGAAGTAAAAACGTCTATTGATACCGATTTTAAAATGACCCCAAAGCAACTTGAAGCGGCAATTACACCAAACACTAAAATGATGTGGTTTAGTTCACCATGTAATCCAAGTGGTTCTGTTTACAGTAAAACTGAATTAAGAGCATTAGCTGATGTATTAGCAAAACACCCTAATATTTATGTGGTTTCAGATGAAATTTACGAACACATAAATTATGGTGAAGGTCATGCAAGTATTGCAGAATTTAGCGATATGTATGATAGAACCATAACAGTAAATGGTGTTTCTAAAGCTTTTGCTATGACGGGATGGCGAATTGGATACATTGGAGCTCCAGAAAAAATTGCTCGTGCCTGTAACAAAATGCAAGGACAAATTACAAGTGGCGCTAACTGTATTGCGCAACGTGCTGTAATTACAGCTTTAAATGCTGCACCTTCAGAAGTGCAATATATGATTGACGAGTTTAAAGTGCGTCGTGATTTAATACTTGATTTGCTAAGTAATATTGAAGGTTTTAAAACCAATACCCCGGAAGGTGCTTTTTATGTATTTCCAAATGTCACCCATTTCTTTGGAAAAACATTAAAAGGAAAAACCATAAATAATGCTTCAGATTTTTCAATGTACTTATTAGAAGAAGCTCTAGTTGCTACGGTTGATGGTGGCGCTTTCGGAAATCCGGATTGTATTCGTATTTCTTACGCTGCTTCACAAGAACAAATTATTGAAGCTATTAAAAGAATAAAAGAAGCTGTTAGTTAACAATTAACTACCTCTTTTAATTTAAATATATAAACCTATCAGTTTTTAAAAAATTGATAGGTTTTTTTATGTTTTTTATAAAAAGTATTTCTAAGAAAAAACAGCTAAAATAATACATGTAAAAACAGATACTTTTATGGCAGTTTCTATACCTGTAGTCATTCGATATTGACTACTTTTTATACGCTGTCTAATTCCAAAAATTGATTTTGAAGATATGTTGTTTAAACTCTCGTTTACAGCGCTTTTATATTCAGAATTTAAAAAACCCGAAGGTTCTGTAATTAAATCTTTTTGTTGTTTATGTAATGGCTCTAAATCTTCAGTTGTTAATACTAATTCCATGATTGATAGTTTTAATGGTTATACAAATAAGACGTTTGAACAATAAAAATGTTACATATAACAAATTTATAACTTGTTAAAAATCAATACAAAAAATCTGAAATCACCTATAAATACTAATAAATTTAAAAACTAAACTATTTTAAAATTTATCTATTTCTCCAAAAGAAAGGTGTAAATAAAATGGGTTAATATTAAAAATAAAGACCGCTTGAAAAAGCAGTCTTTATTATAAAGTTATTATTAAATGTATTATTAATCAAGCGCATCTTCAATACCATCCCCCACTTCTTCTATAACATCTCCTATTTTTCATCTGGTGTCTTGTTTTCTCTACAACTTTTTAAAATAGTTCCTACTGTAAATAATTAAAAAAGTATATACTAATCTTTTCTAATTTTTAAATTATTTAGTTTAGAACTGATATCTTATGCCTAAAGCAATATCCAAATCTAAATCGTTGTTGTTATAACGTTCATCACCAAAACCTATTTCTGGTCTAAAATCTAATGAAATTAATAGCGGGATATCAAAATTATATTCAATACCTACATCACCTGCGGCAAACACAAAAGTATCGTTAAAATCATCTCCATTATTAAAGTTCTTATTGTCATTAAAACTATATGACCCTAAACCACCACCAAGACCAACATACCAATTAAAACGGTTTTCTATGAGCATAACCCATTGGTGTAAAGCGGCAATTTTAAAACCATCATAATTTTTACCGTCTCTCCAGCCTAAATCCAATTCTAATCTATGGGCATTACTTAAGCGTGCTTGATACGATATTTCTGCACCAAAACCATCACTATCACCTAATCGTAATCCTAAAGCATTCTTTGAAATTTCTTGTGCGTTCATTGATACACTAGCAATCAATACTATTATACCTGTTATTAAAAGTTTTTTCATCTATTTAGTTTTAATTATTAATTTTATATTCATTGTTTGGCTGCTGCGTTTTCATCAGATTTTGCGCCCATTCTATTGAATGTGTACATTGGGGCAAATTTTAATTTTAACCCTGCTATTTTTCTGTTGTCCGCACTTGTTAACCCTTCATTTTCTACCGTGTTTTTTCTTGTGTCTATTGCTTCATATAATAATTTGATTTCATCCCAATCTTCTCTAGAATAAGAATCCTTGTTTTTTTGAGCTGTGTCCACAAAATTTTGATAAACACTTAAAATATTATCTTTGTTAATCCAAGTAAACTTCATATCACTACTATTAAAACCAGTCCCTAATAACGATTGTTGCATCGTCAGTTTTAAATTAGCTATTTCCATTTGTTCAATTTCTGCTTTAATGTCCGCTTTAAAAGCTTCATATTGCTTTGTTGAGGCATCAATAGATGCTTTCATTTCAGAATTTTCTTTAACTGTTAATATGGCATTATTAGCTTCGGTTTTATTTTTTTTATAATTACTTTCAATCACTTCCCAGTTTTGAGCAATATCTTTGGCAGCTACATTACTAACAGAATCTATATAGGTGCTGTACATATCCACTTTTTCTTGTGCTATATCTTTTTTATCATCTTTACAAGATGTAAATACTACTCCAATAGCAACAATTACCAATGTTAATTTTAATGTTTTCATTTTCTTATGTTTTTAAATTATAATTATGCCATCATAAACATTTGACGGTTTCTTTATTTATTTAAATCTTATAAAATTTACAGCTTTTTCCCTCCAATAAGTCTAAATAATATGGCAATTACAGCTATAACCAATAAAATATGGATCAATCCTCCTGCACTGTAAACAAAGAACCCTAAAGCCCATCCTATTACAAGGATTACAGCTACTAGATATAATAAACTTCTCATGATATATGATTTTTAAATTGTTAATAATTAATTTCTAGTACAAAGGTGCAACCCTATTGGTTCTTTTATGTTACAGCATTTTGATGGATTGTTATAGAATTGCTATATAGAGACTTTTAAAAAAAATTAATTGAAGAATTGGCGAATTGTTTAAACAAAAAGGAGGCTGTCTAAAAAGTCTAGCTCTATGTCATCGCGAGGTACGAAGCAATCTGTAAACAATCTGTAATCAACATAGAGATTACTTCACTCCGTTCGTAATGACGACTTGATTTAACTTTTCAGACAACCTCTTTCATGTGTTTATATTTATTGTTTTTTATCCCGATAGCTATC
>JBAQZZ010000053.1:0-7581 GCA_049791475.1 Flavobacteriaceae bacterium
ACTTTAAATGGTATTGTTATTGATAATTCCTTTTTTGGAATTTCTTCCGTTGGAGAAAATGGATTTGAGAGTGTTGTTACTTTTCCTAATGAGGTATTTAGAGATTAATTTTTAACTTTTACAAAATGAATATTACAATAAATCATTTCTATTTGTTCTTTTTTCTTATAATGATGTCATGTTTTTCAAGTCAGGGACAAAGTCCATTATCGGATAAAAATAATTTCACAAGGCAAGATACTTTAAGAGGAAGTATAACTCCTGAGCGCGAATGGTGGGATTTAACCTATTATCATTTAGATATAAAAGTAAATCCAGATGAAAAATTTATTTCAGGAAAAAATACGATTCAATATAAAGTTTTAAAGGGTGATTCAATAATGCAAATTGACTTGCAACCCCCTTTGAAAATTACTAAAGTGATACAAAATGGTGAAGAACTCAATGTCAAAGATGATGGAAATGCACATTTTATTACACTAAAAAATAGTCAGGAAGTAGATGCTATTAATAGTATCGACGTGTATTACGAAGGTCACCCCAAAGAGGCGGTAAGAGCGCCTTGGGATGGTGGTATTTCATGGAAAAAAGACCCTAATGGCAATCATTTTATAGCCTCGTCTTGTCAAGGTTTAGGCGCTAGTGTTTGGTGGCCTAATAAAGACCATATGTACGATGAAGTTGATAGTATGCTTATTAGTGTTAATGTACCTGATAAATTAATGAACGTTTCTAATGGTAGATTACGTAGCGTTGAACGAATTGGCGATACAAAAACATATAGTTGGTTTGTTAAGAATCCCATCAATAATTATGGTGTAAACATAAATATAGGTGATTATGTGCACTTTTCTGAAGTTTATGATGGCTCTGGCGGCAATTTAGATATGGATTATTATGTGCTGAGAGATAATCTTGAAAAAGCGAAAGAACATTTTAAAGATGCTCCAAAAATGATGAAAGCTTTCGAGCATTGGTTTGGGCAATACCCCTTTTATAAAGATGGTTTTAAATTGGTGGAAGTTCCTTATTTAGGAATGGAACATCAAAGTTCTGTTACTTATGGAAATCAATACAAAATGGGTTATTTAGGAAATGATTTATCTGGTACTGGTTGGGGTTTAAAATTCGATTTTATCATTATTCATGAATCTGGACATGAATGGTTTGCTAATAATATTACTTATAAAGATGTTGCTGACATGTGGATTCATGAGAGCTTTACCGCCTATTCAGAAAATCTATTTTTAGATTATTACTACGGAAAAGAAGCCGCGTCAGAATATGTAATAGGCACAAGAGAAAACATCCAAAATGATAAACCCATTATTGGTTTTTACAATGTAAACAAAGAAGGATCGGGAGATATGTATTACAAAGGGGCTAATATGCTACATACGTTACGACAACTTATAGAGGATGATGAAAAATGGCGACAAATTTTACGTGGTTTAAATCAAACATTTTACCATCAAACCGTTACTACAAAACAAATTGAAGATTATATTAGCCAACAAACAGGTATCGTTTTGACCGAATTTTTTAATCAATATTTAAGAGATACTCGGGTTCCAACTTTAGAATATGCAATAGATAATAAAGAACTAAAATACCGTTGGACTAATATTGTTGATGGTTTTGATATGCCAGTACAAGTTACTACTGATAACAAAGAACAATGGTTATTCCCAAAATCTGAATGGAAAACTTTAAATTTAGAAAACAAAAATTCTACTTTAATAATTGACAAGAATTTTTATGTTGATGTAAAAAAACTTTAACTCTTTTGGTTATTCCTGAATTATATTTTAAAACAGATACAGAATGGCGTAAATGGCTACATGAAAACCATCAAAATTATTCAGGTATTTTTTTAATATTTTATAAGGTAGAACATGCAAATGAAAGTATGCGATGGGAGGAAGCAGTAAAAGTAGCTTTATGTTATGGTTGGATAGACTCTACAGTTAAAAGCTTAGGCAACGGAAGACGCAGACAATATTTCACGCCAAGAAATGAAAAAAGTGTCTGGAGTGCATTGAACAAAAGATACATTGAAGAATTACTTTCAAATAACTTAATGCATGAAAGCGGATTAAGCAAAATAGAAATTGGTAAACAAAATGGAAGTTGGACCGCTTTAGATGATGTTGAAAATGGTGTTATACCAAAAGAATTACAAGATGCTTTTAATAAAAACACAACGGCTTTTAAAAACTATCAGAACTTTGCACCATCTTACCGTAAAAGCTATTTATATTGGTTAAATCAAGCTAAACGAGAAGAAACTAGACAAAAACGTATAACTGAAATTATTAAATTATGTACAAATAATATTAAATCAAGAGCTAACTGGTAGCTAACTAATACATTAACTTTTTAATATTATCCATATAACCTCTACTAACTCTGACCACGTCACCATTTTCCATAGTTACATCATAGCTTTTAATGTATTTATTTAATTCTTTTACTTTATTAAGATTAATAATTGAAGAACGATGTACTCTTATAAAAATAGAACCATTTAATTTTTCTTCTAGTGTAGAAATACCATAATTACTTAAAAAAATATCATCAGCAGTAATTAATTTTGAATAATCACCATATGCTTCAATTCTAATAACATCTTCTACTGTTATAGTGATTAATTTATTTTGCTTTTGCACTAAAATCCGCTCAGGATATTTAGAAGTTTCTATGAGTAAACTTTCAGCCAAAGGACGTGCATTGTTAGTTTCTAAAGATTTTGATAAACGCTCAACAGCAACTTTAAACCTATCTTTTGTATATGGTTTCAATAAATAATCAACAGCATGTACTTCAAAGGCTTTTAAAGCATATTGATCATAGGCCGTAGAGAAAATAATTTGTGGTAATTCCTCAAGGTGTTTTAAAACATCAAAACCCGTCATTCCAGGCATTTGAATATCCAGAAACACTAAATCTGGTTTAAATTCATTAATAATTTTAACTGCGTCTACGCCATTATTAGCTTCTCCTAAAAGTATTAAATTACTAAAATCTTGAAGGTATTCTTTTATTAATTTTCTACCTGAAGCTTCATCATCAACAATTATAACTTTTCTCATAATTCAAAACTAATTTTTAAACCTTGAGGTAAATTATCACTTAATTTTAATGTACTTTGATACATTTTTTCTAAACGTAACCGTGTGTTGGTGAGCCCAATACCTTTTTCAAATACAGCTTCTTTATTTTTAATACCAACGCCACTATCTGATATTTCAAAAGCTAGTTTTCCATCTTTTTTATGAATTTTTATCGAAATAGTTCCACCATTTATTAGGGATGACAAACCATGCTTTACTGAATTTTCTACCAATGGTTGTAATAACATTGGAGGTACAAATTCATCTAAAATATTTTCATCTACATCAATACTAATTTTTAATCGCTCTTGGAAACGCTCTTTTTCTAAATCAAGATATTTTTTAACAAAATCCAGCTCTTCTTTTAAAGGCACTAACTCTACTTGAGACGCTTTTAATTGATAACGGAACAAGTCTGAAAGTTCAGCAATCATATGTCTAGTGTTTTCATTTTCAGGTGGTACCGAAGCACTTATTGTATTAAAAATATTATATAAGAAATGAGGGTTTAGTTGTGCTTTTATGGCAGCCAATTCACTTTTTAAGGCAGCATTTCGAAGTTCGCCTTCTAATATTATTTTCTTTTGATTCTCTTGAAAATATCGATATGCAAAGAAACATCCAAACTGAATCATCATAAATAATGCTGGTATATACCAATCCCAAACGGTTCCAGTACCTGTCAATCTTCCTGTTCCTAAGTAATCAATAACTTCATATCGTAATGCACGAACCAAATAAATAATTACTGGTATTAAAAAAGTGACGATTCCGATTTGAACAATTGTCTTTTTATTTTTTAATAAGCGAACTCCTAAAAACCAAATTAAAATAGATGCAAAAAAATAAAAAATATATTGCATACCAGACATAAACCAATAATCTCTCAGATTCGCCCATCCCCAAAAACCATCTGCCTTATAACCTCCTCCATTATACCATAATACAATGCGATATAAAAGAGAAAAGAATAAGTAAAAGACAACTATAAGGAAGGCTTCTTTTTTAGTGATGTTTTTCATAATTACAAATTATTTATAAATATAAAACTTATAAACTCATTTGAAAAGTTGAAAAAGACGAGTGAACCCATATCTCGATGAATTGACCTTTCCAACTCATCGTTCTATGGTTCAACTCACCGATTTAAACGTGTATATCTTTCATCTTTGCTTCATATTTGTAACGAATTTAAAATGAATGCAAAATGAAATCAATCTTAACATTTACTATTTTTCTCATTGTCAATATATCTTTTTCACAATATTCAATAAACGGAAAAATATTAGATGCAGATAAAAACCTTGTAAATGCTGCAGTAGTATCTTTATTAACATTTGAAAATGGCTCGTTTATTAAAGCGGCTATAACTAATGAAGATGGCTCTTATAATATTAAAAACATAAATAATGGTGACTATAAGATCTTTGTTACATTTTTAGGTTCACAGGATTATACTTCTTCAAAAATCACCATTACTAATACAGATAAAACCCTAGAAACTATAATACTTTTAGTTGACGCTGAAACTTTAGATGAAGTTACCATAACTGCCGAAAAACCTCTAGTACAAGTTTTGGCAGACAAAACAGTATTTAACGTTCAAAATTCAATAAGTGTTGCAGGTGACTCTGGGTTTGAATTGTTAAGAAAAGCGCCCGGAGTACTCATTGACAATACAGATAATATCATTGTTGAAGGAAAGGCTGGTGTATTAATTTATATTGATGATAAACCTTCCGTATTGCGAGGTCAAGATTTGGTAAACTACCTAAAAACTATTCAGGCCACAGATATTGATGCTCTTGAAATAATTACACAGCCCTCTTCAAAATATGATGCTGAAGGTAATGCAGGTATTATTAACATCAAATTTAAACGTGATAAAAGCTTAGGAACAAATGGAAGTTTAGCTTCTGGTGTTACAATAGGTGATTTCGCTCGTTATAATAATTCAATTTCTCTGAATAATAGAAACAAAAAAACCAGTTTATATGGGGCTTTTAGTAACCGCTTTGGAGAAAGCACAGGGTTTATTAATTTAAATAGAACACAAAACAACACCAATTTTAATGCTAGAACCATAAGTAATTCAGATTTCAACAATAATAATATTCGTTTAGGATTTGATTATTTTGCTAATTCAAAATCTACATTCGGAATTATTTTAACAGGAAATTTTAGCGATAATGAAAATGCAAGTAATTCACGAACTCCAATTATACCTTTCGGGAATCCATCTCCAGAGGAAGTTTTAGTAGCTGGAAGCTTTACAAACTCACAAACATCCAATCTTTACGGAAACTTAAATTATAAATTAAAACTTAAAAAAAACACAACTTTAAATATTGACTTAGACTACGGGCAATACAACCAAGACCGAACTAATTTACAACCAAACCGCTATTTTAATGGCACCGAAACAGATATAACCAGTGAATCTATAAATTTTATGGATACACCAATTAAAATTATTATAGTAACGGCTAAAGCGGATTATGAACAAGACTTCTTAAATGGAAAATTATCATTGGGGTTTAAATATTCTAAAATCGTCACAGATAATCAATTTGACTTTTTCGACCGAATTAATGGCGAAGATATCATTAATCAAAATCGAACAAATACCTTTAATTATAATGAAAACATCAACGCGGCCTATTTTAACTTTAATAGAAAATTTGACAAATACAATCTCCAAATTGGCCTGCGGATGGAACAAACTAAATCTGATGGTGTTTTAGAAAGCCTACAAGAAGATCAAAATGACCGTGTAAAAAGAAACTACACCGATTGGTTCCCGAGCGGAGGTATTACTTACCAAATGAATCAAAAAAATGCTTTTGCTTTAACTTACAGTAAACGTGTACAACGCCCTAATTACCAAAGTTTAAATCCTTTTGAATATCAAATAGATGAGTTGTCGTTCAGTAAAGGAAATCCTTTTTTACAACCCCAATACACTGATAATTTAAAGCTTTCACACACTTATAATTATAGGTTAAACACCTCTTTAAGTTATAGTTTTATTGAAGATTTTTCTGCACAGGTTACAGAAGCTGTTGGTGATGATCAGAACTTTTTAAGCCAAAGAAATGTGGCAAACCAGAAAATAATCAATTTCGGAGTTTCCTATCCAACAAGTTTTAATAAATGGTGGAGCATCTATTTTAGTTTAAATGCCTCCAGAAATATTTATGAAGCTACCAATGAAGATTTTTTATCTACAAAACAAAATACGTTGAGTTTATATGCTCAAAATACATTTAAAATTACCAAAAGTTTCAGTACTGAAGTTTCGGGTTGGTATAGCTCACCATCGGTTTGGGGTGGTACTTATGAAACCAAAAGTTTAGGATCATTAAATATTGCTTTTCAGAAAAAGTTTTTGGATGATAAGTTAAATGCCAGATTGGGTTTTAATGATATTCTTTTTACTTCGCCTTGGCGCGGAAACACCCAATTTGGAAATTTAAGTATTATTGGAAGCGGTGGTGGAGATAGTAGGCAAGTGCAATTCAATCTAACTTATAATTTTGGTAGCAACGATATTAAAAAAGCTAGAAATAGAGATACTGGTATTGAGGATGAAAAAAATAGAATTTAAAATATTTATTAACTAAAAATTAAAAAATCATGAAAACACTAGTAACCATTTTAATTTTAACTCTAAGTAGTTTGGCATTTACTCAAAACTTATATCTAAAAATTTCAGAAGAGAATAAGATGTCGGTTAGTTATCCACCAGAAACAAAGTTTGAACTAAAAAACAAACACGGATATATCATCCTTAAAGAGAGTAAAATACCATTGGTTTATAAAATTGAAGAACCATATACACTTACCGTTTTTCCTAGTTACAAGAATGAGAAAGACATATTTAAACTTACTAATGGAAAAATAGAAATAGTATCTAACAAAGAATACATGGATAGCATAAAAAATAAAAACAAAAAAATAAGTTCTCATAGTGTTACTGGTGAAAAAATAATCACAAATTCAAAAACTATAAAAGGTTTTAAAAACATAGTATTCAAATTAAGTAATGGAATTACTTTTCAATATACTGATGGAAAATATAATGCCTTCTTAGTTGAAGAAGAAAACTATCTAAATATTGAAGGTAGATATGTTATAAAAAGTGAATTAGGGACGTTAAAACTAAGTTTTAACCCAAAAAATGCAGAAACATGGTGGGTGTTTAATCCTGAAAATTAAAAAAAAGGGAAGCAAATACTTCCCTTTTTTTAAACTATATACCACTTATAAAACTTCCATAAGGGTCTTTAAATTGTATGCCTTCAGAAAATCTGTTTTTACTTAAAAGCTTAAATTCAACCAATGCCCAAAGCACAAATTCTTTTACAAAATAACTATCTTGATTTGTTAAATTGGGTTGATACTTCCCTAATAAATCATCAAGGGGAGAAATAGCATCTAGAAGATTTTTGTATTCTTTATCTCTTAA
>JBAQZZ010000054.1:0-10207 GCA_049791475.1 Flavobacteriaceae bacterium
TTAATTTGAAAGGTAAACTTACGGGCATTGAAACAGCACAAATTGTACAAAATGATTATAACATTCCTATTATTTATGTAACAGCAAATTCAGATGATGTGCATTTCGATAAAGCAAAAACAACAAATCCTCACGCTTTTATCTCCAAACCTTTTAAAAAACTCGATTTACAACGTGCTATTGAGCTCACCGTAAATAGAATTCAATCTGAAACAGAATTAGAAACAAAAACTACTGACGAAAAAACAAAACCATATATATTAGACGATTGTATTTTTGTTCGCCATCATGAAAAAATGGTACGCATAAATATTAAAGACATTTTTTACATAGAAGCCGAAAGAAATTATTGTCGTATTCACTCAAAAGAAAAGGAGTATGTTTTAGCAACTACACTCAAGGATATGGATGAAAAACTACCGCAACAACATTTTTTTAGAGTACATAGATCCTTCATAGTAAATCTATCTCATATTGATGAAATTGCTACGAGTCATATTGTTATTTCAAAAAAAGCTATTCCGTTAAATGCGGAATCAAAAAAACAATTGCTTCAAAATATTCAAAAAGTTTAAACTTAAAATAAATGCCTTTTGAAATTAAGATGATAATAAAAAAATAGGCTTCGGACATTATTTAGTGCATTTCGTCCTAAATCACTTTTAAATACGTTTTTATATATGTTCCTTAGATGAAGGATTTATAATAAATGAGTTAGTCATAGTCATTTTTATAAAATTTAACCAACCAAACCCAAACCTACAAACTTTGTTATTGATTTACTTCAATATCAATTTTGTAGGTTTTAAATTTTAAAAAATGAAAAAAGCAGGTATAATAGGTGGTTCAGGCTTTATTGGTAGCCATATAACCAAAGTGTTTTTAAACGCAGGCTACGAAGTAAAAGTGTCTACTACCAATATTTTGCGTGAAGACAAGTATGAACATTTAATGACGTTTAACCATTCTGATAATTTACACATAAGTGAATTGGACGTTATGGATAAAGCCATTCTAAAAGATTTCGTGAGCGATTGCGATATTATTGTTCACAGCGGCACACCTTTTATATTGGATGTAAAAGACCCGCAAACACAATTATTTGACCCAACGGTTAAAGGTACAGAGAATTTTTTGGAGGTTATTAAAAACACATCTAGTATTAAAAAAGTGGTTTTTGTGGCATCGGTAGCTGGATGGAATACTAATTTCCCATTTCCAGCTGATGGAAAAAACTTTGCAGACACTTTTGATGAAAACGACACACGGTTTACCTCAACTGAAAGTCATCCGTACGCACAGGCAAAATTTATAGCCAACCAAGTAGTTAAAAAATTTATTACTGAAAATCAAAATTTATCTTTTGAAATAACTACTGTTTCACCAGTTGGCGTTATGGGAAAATCGCTTTCAAAACGTGAAGATTCAACTTCGGGTGGTTTACAGTTCTTATTCAAAAACAAAATTGCACCTGACGATTTTGTAAAAATGCTATTCGACAATGATGTTCCTTTTTCATTAGTAGATGTAGAAGATGTAGCAAATGGAATTTACAAGGCAGCAACAATTACTGGCATTCACGGAAAAGATTATCTATTAGCAACAGAAACCTATAAAGTTTCTGATATAAGCTTAATGCTAAACCAAAAAGAACCTAAAGAAAAAGGGGCTATTATCTATAAAAATGATTTAGCAAAAAAGGAACTTAATATGAATTTTAAACCTGTAAAGTATTGCTTAAATAACTATTCAAAATAATATAACCTTAACAATAACTAAACAGTGCAGAGCCAGCACGTTAAACTCTGGCAACATGATTATGAAAAAAATAACACTATCATTCGTACTTGCGTTTTTATGTATTACAGCAAGTTATGCGCAAAAGAAAACTAACGGCACCGTTTACATTGATCATCCAGCAATTAAAGTAGTTGAAGCCATGACTGAAGCCTTTGTTAATGGCGATTCCACCAAAGTAGCCAGTTATTTGGCTGATGATTTTAAACTCTACAATGGTGTAGGTATTAACCCAAGCGATAAAGGACAAGATAAAGCATCATTCACTAAAAGTGTTATGGGCTGGAACAATGCTTTAGATTATTTTTCCATAACACCAACAAATGGGGCTTACCCAGACGCCATAGAATACAAAAAAGATAATAAAGACGATGTGGTTTGGGTTCAAACTTGGGAAGATTTAAAAGGCGTCCACAAAAAAACAGGCGTAAAAATCAACCAGCCAATACACAGACTTTATGTGGTAAACAAAAATAATAAAATCCAAACCGTTATAAATTACGGCAACAGCAGTATTATTGATGAAATAAACAAAAGTTTTGTGAATAGAACCAATGGTACTATTTACAACCACCACGACAATATCAACACCATTCGCAAAGTAATGTATGCTTATGAAAATTCGGATATGGACAAAACCATGAGTTTTTATAGTGATGATGCCAGATTCTCTGACATCAATATGGAATTTGGAAAGTCCTATACCAAAGCTGAAATAACACCCATGTGGAAAAAGTTTTTAGATGATTATGAAATAATCAGCATCGATATGATAGGTTATCCAGATTATTTGGAATATGAAATGGATAATGGTCGTGAGGTACTGTCGTGGTGGAACTACCGTTTGATACGCAAATCGGACAAGAAAGAAATTCAAGTACCATTTCATTTTAGCGACAGTTTTGATGCCGATGGGAAAATAGTTGCTGAAATGGCCTATTATAGTCCAACCTTATTAAATGCTAAATAACCTTATTTAATTTAAAGGCAGCTTTAACCACTAAGCTGCCTTGAGTTTTTAAAATGGGTCTCATACCAAAATATGTAGGATGTGTTTGTTGGAATTTCAATTTCTCAAAGCCACGCAATAGGACAGGGGTTTGCTGTATTGCTTGTACTGATAAAAAGATGTCATAAACCTCGAAAAAATAATTAACTCTAAATTAATAAATAATGGAAACACAACAACCAATCAATCCGTCAAAAATTTTGCAAACCGGTACGGGGTTCTTTAATTCAAAAACCTTGTTGACCGCTGTTAATATGGGCTTATTTACCGTATTGGGAGACAACAAAATGTCCGGTAAGGATATTCAGAAAAACTTAGGATTGCACGACAGAAGCTTATACGATTTTCTGGATGCCTTGGTAGCCATGGCGTTTTTGGAACGTACTGGAACCAAGACTACGGCAATCTACAGCAATGCGCCCGATAGCAATTTATTTCTTGATAAAAACAAGCCAACCTATGTTGGTGGTATTCTCGAAATGTGCAACAACCGATTGTATCCATTCTGGAACAATTTAGAAGCGGGCTTAAAAACGGGGCTGCCACAAAATGAGACCAAAAACGGAGGCAAACCTTTTTTTGAAGAAATTTACGCCGACCCAAAAAAGCTTAAGGAATTTGTAAGCGGTATGGCCGGTGTGCAAATGGGCAATTTTATTACGTTTGCAAAGCAGTTCGATTTTTCCAATTATAAATCGCTCTGCGATATTGGTGGTGCCGGCGGGCATCTTTCCGCACAAGTGGCCATGCACAATAAGCATATAAAATGCACAAGTTTTGATTTGCCAGCAGTTACTCCAATAGCTAAAGAGGTTATCAGTACGATGCATCTGAATGATGGCGTTCAGGTAGTTAATGGCGATTTTTTTGTGGATGATCTTCCAAAAGCCGATGTCATCACTATGGGCAACGTGCTTCACGATTGGAGTAAAAAAGACAAAAGAATGCTCGTACAAAAAGCCTATGATGCATTACCAAAAGGGGGCACCTTTGTCGTGATAGAAAACATTATAGACAACGACAGACGGGAAAACCACTTCGGGTTGTTAATGTCGCTGAACATGCTCATAGAAACTCCGGAAGGTTATGACTTTTCGTTTTCAGATTTCCAGGAGCTATGCGTTGCCGCTGGATTTTCCAAAACTTCCATCATGCCATTAATCGGACCCACAAGTGCCGCCATTGCTATAAAATAACCCATAACCCTGAAATTAATATTAGACCACTAAACATAACAATTAAAAATTAATACTAACCCGTCTGCTTTTGCGGACATAAATCTTAAATATTATGAAAAAAGCAATTCTATTGATGCTTGTATTGCCACTATTGGCACTAGGGCAAAACAATACCGAATATATGGTTTTCGAAAACGCAATGATTACCGCAAATCCGGCACATGTCAAACAATTTGAAGCAGGAATGGCAGTACACAACAAAAAGTACCACAATGATGAGACGTATGGCGCACGCGTCCATATGATTGGCAACGGCCCGAATGTGGGCAAGTACATGTGGGTTATGGGACCACTGCCTTGGAGCGCTTTTGACAACAGGCCGGCAAAAGATGGTCATGATGAAGACTGGAACAACAACGTCCTGGCGTATGCTACAGGCGATACCAACCTAACCTATTGGAAATTTGAGTCTGGCCTGTCTAATTTTACAAAAGATTTTGACGTAAAAAATCTTCAGGTGGATATCTATGATATCAAGCGATTTAAAGGTGAAAAAGCCATGGAGATCTTGAAAAAAATCCAAAAAGTGATGGTCGAAAAATTTCCGAATGAAAATTATGGTATTTACACCAACGAGTTTCCAAGCACCAAAGAAGGACGTGATATTGCCTTTATCTCTTTTTATCAAAAATCAGCATGGCTTGGTCAAGACCGGGAATTTGCAAAAAAGTATGATGAAGTGCATGGCAATGGAAGTTTTGCGACTTTCCTAAAAGACTGGGAAGGTTTAACCGATGGTTCTGAAACCGAATTATGGATTAACAAACCAGAATTAGGTGGAATAGTTGACAGAGTGACAGTAAAAAAAAGACAGTAAAAAAAAGAACTTAAGTATATGGCACGACCTATTCGTACCATATACTTTACTTCCTTTTGACAACAGTTTTCAAAACATATCATATTTTTGATTGTCCGTAAAATATCATAAATCTATAAATTGTTACCTTATAATGGCATCTCTATTTCATTACGAAAAACAAATATTTATTTTTACTCTGCTTAATTCAGGGAAATCTGCGGGACATTTCTCTAATGCACTACTATTTATTTCCCGCTGATAATCGCAGATTTTATTTTTATTATGGCAAAAAAACGGACATACAATTATTTTTTAATCAAATAACCATTAAATCAAAATCATTATGAAAACAGCAAAATTCACATGTTTAATTCTAACACTCCTATTGGCATCTTCGCTAATGAGTTGTAAAGAAAAAGAAACAACTACTGTAGAACCGAAAAAATCAGCTACTGTTGAAGAACTCGGGCAAATGAACCGAGATTTTGCAAAGGCATTATTAGCGAAAGACGCCACAGCAGCAGCAAACGCATATAGTGAAACCGCATCGCTATTACCACCAAACGAACCCATAGTCACGGGAAGAGAAAACATAAAAAACTATTGGCAAGGTGCTATTGATGCGGGTTTAATAACTGCCTCGGTAAAAACTATTGATGCCGCTAGCGATGGCGATTTAGGGTATGAAATAGGCACGTTTGAGCTAAAATTCCAAGCAGAGGACGGCTCCATAATAACCGATATTGGGAAATATACCGAAATATTGAAACGAGATACTGATGGCAAATGGGTTTCAATTTATGGTATGTGGAGTGCTAACGAATAAGCCTAAATTATTTCTAACTAAAAACTTATGAATCATGAAACATCCATAACTAAAAGTTCGATACCCAAGGACAATGATTATGTGGATGCTACATGTGACTCCCGATAGCTATCGGGATAAAAAACAATAAATATAAACACATGAAAACCTTTTTTAAATACACACTAATTTCAATTCTTTTTATTGGCTTTGTGTCATGCGAAAATGCAAAAGTTGACAAAAACATTAAAATGTACACCCAAGTTTGGGACAAAATCATAAACAACGGCAAACTCGATCAAATTAATGATACTAATTTTGACGAAAATATAACTATGATTTATAGTCCAGAAAACATTGTAGGAATTGAAGATTTCAAAGCCTATTATTCTAATTTTGTAACCGGTTTTTCAAATGTACAATTCACCCAAAAAGATGTTTTCGGGCAAAACGATAAAATCGTAAAACATTGGAATTTTAAAGGCACACATTCTGGAGATTTCTTTGGTATACCAGCTACAGGAAAAACGGTAGATGTTGAAGGCACTACATTAGTTAAAATGAAAGATGGTAAAATTGCACAAGAGCAAGATTTTATGGATAATGTGGTATTTATGCAACAACTAGGTATACTATCATCTCCAGAAAATATAAGCATTATTGACAACCTGTACAAAGCATTTGACGCTGGTGATATACCGTCAGTTCTCGGTGCTTTGGATTCCAAGGTTATCTGGAATGAAGCTGAAGGTAATGCCTATGCAGACGGCAATCCTTATATAGGTCCTGATGCTGTATTAAATGGGGTTTTTGCACGTGTTGGTGGAGAATGGGACGGTTTTAAACTTGTAAATATCGAATTACACGATATGTCTAATAATCAAGTACTCGCAACATTACGATATAACGGTACTTACAAAAAAACAAAAAAATCAATAGATGCTCAAGTAGCTCATTTATGGACACTCAGTAATGGAAAAATAACAGCTTTTCAACAATATGTGGATACCAAACAATTAGCTGATGTATCAAAAAAATAACAAACTTTATATTTATTAATTATTAACTAAAACCAAAAATTATGAGAAAATTATTGTACGTAATGCTATTATTACCTTTTGTATTAATAGCGCAAGAAAGTGAAAGTATTTTATTAAACATGACAGAGATTACTGTAAAACATGGCCACAATGCCCAATTTATAGAAGGTGTAAAATCATGGAAAGCATGTTATGTAGAAAACGAAGGCGAAGACAAATGGAATATGTGGAGTCGCGTTCAAGGCGAAGGTATTGTTTACACCATGACGAGTGCCATGGCAAAATGGGCCGAAATGGATGAAGAAGGTGATGCAGCAGGAAAAGCATGTAGAATGCTTGTTATAAATTTAATAAGACCGCATGTAAAAAGTATACATTATAATATCGCAAGGTCTATGCCTGATATAAGTAGAACAACTCCTATGCCAGAAGATACAGAGCTTGTGAATGTTTATAGTTTTAAAACTTCTAACTCTACTAGTTTTAGAGAAGTTGTTGATGCTTTAACTTCTGCAATGAAAAAAGCAGAAGGCACCAGAGCTACTTGGTATTCAGTTATAGGAGGTGCTCCAGAAGTTGAGGACTATTTTGTAGCCGTTCCTTTTAAAAACTTCGCAGACTTAGATGTTGAAAGAGATGGTGTTTGGAAAATTTATGAAAAAGCTAATGGTAAAAGTAAAACAGATGCATTAAGAAATAAAATGAGAGCTTCACTTTCAAGTGAATGGTCATACATGTATTCTTTAAACAAAGAACTTTCTAATTAATATTTAAACTAAACAAGCACTTTATATTACTCGGATATTATTTTTAACAATGTCCGAGTAATATTTTAATCATAGTATAACAACGCTTAGAATTTATAATCAGTCTTAATTATAGTATGAAATTTAATGCTATAATTTAACACCAACCTTTATATAGGCCTTGAAAGAACGTTTGTGATTTGGCATGCCGATTATAAAGTATTTGTAAACATGCAAAATCTAGAAATATATGGATACTAAAAAGCTTGCCGATTCAGAGAAGAAATAAATTTTTAAACTTTTTTATATCGAAGTTTTGCACAAACAAACAATTAATTCAAAAATAATTCATGAAACGAAAAATATTAGTTTTACTGAGTCTTCAATTTTCTATTTATGCGCTATTCGGACAAAACCTAACCGGAAAATGGTATAAGGTTCAACACCCAAATGCAAGTTTAGTAATCAACATTGAAAAGAACAACGATAACTATTTTGGAACTTTCAACTGGGAGCAGAAAGACTGGATTAACGTAGTTAATGCACCACTTGAAAACCTAATCATTAAGGACGATTCTCTTCTATTTGAATTAACGTATGCAAGCTTTAAGCCTAATTTTAAATTGCAAAAAGATAATGAAACGGACACTTATAAAGGCTTTTTCTATCTCAATGGTCGCCAAATAGAGCCTGTCACTTTGAGTCGAACTCCTCCTGAACGGGATATGACCATTGCCCCAATTGTCGAAAAAACATACACAAGACAAGACTCTTTAAGAGGCAAAATAACAGATGAAAGAGCTTGGTGGAATTTAACCCATTACGATTTAGATTTTGAATTGGATATTGAAAACAAATTCATTAAAGGCTCTAACACCATAACTTATACAGTATTAGAATCAAAAAATGACATGCAAATCGATTTACAACCGCCTTTGAAAATTACTAAAGTTATTCAAGCTGGTGAATCGCTGACTTTTACACAAGAAGGAAATGCTTATTTCATTCATTTGAAAGAAAACCAAATAAAAGGAGCCTCAAAAAAGATTGAAGTATTCTATGAAGGAAACCCAAAGGAAGCACCGAGAGCACCTTGGGATGGTGGTTTTTCGTGGGAGAAAGATGCGAACGGCAAACCTGTAGTATTCACCTCATGTCAAGGAGAAGGTGCTAGTTTATGGTGGCCAAACAAAGATCACATGTACGATGAGCCAGATAATGGCATGACAATAAGCGTCACAGTTCCTGAAGATCTTATGGCTGTTGCCAATGGGAAACTTACAGCAACAGAAAAAAAGGACAATGGCACAACAACCTATCAATGGACTGTTGTAAACCCTATCAATAGTTATGGTGTAGCGCTTAATGTGGCAGATTACGTTCATTTTTCCGACCCATATAACGGGATGAAAGGAACACTAGCATGTGATTATTATGTACTACCAGAACATTTAGAACAAGCCAAGGTTCAGTTTAAACAAGCACATTTGATGCTGGAAGCTTTTGAATATTGGTTTGGTCCTTATCCGTTTTATGAAGATAGCTACAAACTAGTAGAAGGTGTTGGCATGGAGCATCAAAGTTCCATTGGTTACTCTGGAGGCTTTATTAATGGGAATCGTGGTGATGATATGTCAGGATCAGGTTGGGGGTTAAAATTCGATTATTTGATTATTCACGAGTCTGGTCACGAATGGTTTGCGAATAACATCACTTACAAAGATATGGCTGATATGTGGATACATGAGGGATTTACAACCTACTCTGAAGCCTTGTATGTTGAATATCATTTTGGTAAAAAAGCTGGAGCAGAATATATAAAAGGAATCTCTCAAAGTATAGCTAACGACATCCCAATTATTGGAGATTACAGCGTTAATGATAAGGATCACACACTAGATATTTATCTAAAAGGTGCTACAGTTTTACATACTTTAAGACAAGTTATTAATGATGATGAAAAGTGGCGAGCCACTCTAACAGGTTTAAATACAGAGTTCTACCATAAAACAGTCACTTCTTCAGATATTGAAAATTATATAGCACAACAGTCAGGATTGGACTTGGGGAAATTCTTCGACCAATATTTAAGAACCACACAAATACCAACTTTAGAATATTTTTTTGAAGATAATAAATTTGCCTATCGTTGGATAAATGCCGTACCTGGATTTAATATGCCAGTAAAAGTAAAACTCGATAACAAAGAACAATGGATTCGACCAACCACCAATTGGACACATGAGTACACCAAAGACACAAAAAAAGAATTGATTATTGATTCCAATTTTTATGTGGCGAGTTTTAAGAATATGAAAGAAAGAGATAACGAATAAAGTAAATAAAAAAATATGGAAATATAAAAACAAGTAAGCACACTTCGCTACGATGCCAAAGTAAAAGAAACCGGCAAAACCTATAATGCTCAGGTTGCACTTCTTTGGAAGCTTAAAGACGGAAAATAAACCGCATTTCAGCAATATGTGGACAGCAAGAAAATTGATTTGGCGATGCTGAAATAAATTAAAATATATCAAAAGAATCTTATTAAATAAAAGTACTTACATCATTAAACAACCTTTAAAACATACACTATGAAACTTTCAAATTACTCCTTATTGCTGTTTGCTTTCGCCTTTATGTGTTGTAATAGCCCAAAGCCCGATAGCAAAATCAGCGCTACGGAAACAGAAACAGAGCAATTACCATACTTCACTTATCAGAAAGAGAATGTATTCCCTGGTGATGGAAGCTTACTGCGTGCTGAAGATGG
>JBAQZZ010000055.1:0-22335 GCA_049791475.1 Flavobacteriaceae bacterium
CCTTTTGTCCATAAACGTTGTTTACTTCTGCTAAAAAAAGTGACTTTTTTAGTGTTTATAGTTTTTTGATATGATTCTTCATTCATATATCCCAACATCAAAACATTTTTTGTTGTTGCATCTTGAATAATAGCTGGAACTAGAGCCCCATCTAACTCCCCCCAAAGGGGAGAAATAAGACCTGTTTTTATTTCGTTTTTCATAATTAACTATATTAATTGAGTATGGTTCCCTCTTTGGGGGTTAGGGGGCATATAATCGTACTTCTATATTATTAGCTTTTAACTCTTTTTTTAATTCTTGTATTGAAATTTCTCCAAAGTGAAACACACTGGCTGCCAATGCTGCATCAGATTTTCCTATTTTAAATGTATCAATAAAGTGTTGCACGTTTCCGGCTCCGCCTGATGCAATAATTGGGATATTCAATTCTGACGATAATTTAGCTAAAGCTTCATTTGCAAATCCGTTTTTTGTTCCATCGTGATTCATCGATGTGAACAGAATTTCTCCCGCTCCACGACTTTCAACTTCTTTCGCCCATTCAAATAAATCTATATCGGTTGGAATACTTCCGCCAGCTAAATGCACTTTCCAGTGCTCTCCTATTTTTTTAGCATCAATAGCAACAACCACACATTGGCTTCCAAATTTATTAGATAACTCATTTACCAGTTCTGGTCTTTTAACTGCTGAAGAATTAATAGACACCTTATCTGCGCCACATTTTAAAAGCGCATCAACATCTTTAATAGATGAAATTCCTCCTCCAACGGTAAACGGAATATTCACTTGTTCTGCTACATGCAAAACCATATCTAAAGTTGTTGCACGACCTTCAAGAGTTGCTGAAATATCTAAGAAAACTAATTCATCGGCTCCAACATCTGCATATTGTTTAGCGAGTTCTACAGGATCACCAGCATCACGCAAATCAACAAAGTTCACGCCTTTTACGGTACGCCCGTTCTTAATATCTAAACAAGGAATAATTCTTTTTGTGAGCATTAAACAAATTTTTCTAGTTCTTTTAAACTAATTCTATCTTCATAAATAGCTTTTCCTATAATAACGCCTTCACAACCTAAGTTTTTCAATATGGGTAATTCGTCAATATGAGAAATACCGCCTGAAGCAATTAACTTAATCGATTGCCCTTGACTACTATTAGAGCATTCCTCAATAATTTGTTTGTATAATTCTACCGATGGTCCTTCTAACATGCCATCTTTTGAAATATCGGTACAAATAACATATCGAATTCGCTTCTTTTGATAAGCTTTTATAAAAGGAATTACATCCTCTTTACTTTTTTCCATCCAGCCACTTATAGCTACTTTTCCATTATCACTATCTGCTCCTAAAATAATTTTGGTGGACCCATACTTGGAAATCCAACCTTCAAAAGTTTCTGGGTCTTTTACTGCTATACTTCCGCCAGTTATTTGTCTTGCACCAGAATTAAAAGCAATATGTAAGTCTTCATTAGTTTTTAAGCCACCTCCAAAATCGATTTTTAAGCTGGTTTTCGAAGCTATTTGTTCTAAAACCTTATAGTTCACAATATGTTTTGCCTTTGCGCCATCCAAATCTACCAAATGTAAATACTCAATACCGGACGCCTCAAAAGTTTTTGCAATTTCTAACGGACTTTCACTATATATTTTTTTGGTACCATAATCCCCTTTTGTTAATCGGACACATTTTCCGTCTATGATATCTATGGCTGGTATAATTCTCATTCCTCTCCCTAACCCTCTCCAAAGGAGAGGGGATTTATTAATTAATATTTATTTTTAAAGATTCTGAAATAAATTCAGAATGACACTAAAGCGCCAAAAAATTCTTTAAAATTTGTTCTCCTGCTAAGCTACTCTTTTCTGGGTGAAATTGAACACCATAAAAGTTATTATGTTGCAGTGCTGATGCATAATTTAAGCCGTAATCCGTTGCAGAAATGGTTTCGTTACAATGTTCAGCATAGTAACTATGTACTAAATACATATATTCATTTTCTTTAATTCCAGAGAATAAATCTGATTTCAAATTTTTAATAATATTCCAACCCATTTGTGGCACTTTTAAATCATTAGAAAACCGTTTTACATCCGTTTGAAAAATACCAAGCCCAGTTGTGTTTCCTTCCTCTGTAGATTTACACATTAATTGCATCCCTAAACAAATACCCAAAACGGGTTGTTTTTATTTTGGTATCAGATCATCTAAACCACTTTCTTTAAGCATTTTCATAGCTGTGCTCGCTTCTCCAACACCAGGGAAAATAATTTTATCTGCCGCCAAAATTTCTTCTGGATTATTTGATAAAACAGCATCAACACCTAAGCGTTTAAAAGCAAACTGGATACTTTTTATGTTTCCAGCGCCGTAATTTATTATGACTACAGAAGCCCCATCTAGCTTCCCCGAAGGGGAAGAACTCTCACTCTTACGTTTAAACTCACTCATGTATCTTCTTAGTTTCTTTAACTAAAGATTTATTTTTATAACTTTAGTAATTTCCCCTTCCGGGGTTAGGGGGCTTTTACAGCATCCCTTTTGTTGATGGTAAAATCATTTTTTCAATATCTCGCTTTACTGCCATTTTAATTGCTTTTGCAAAAACTTTAAAAATAGCTTCTATTTTATGGTGTTCATTAGTGCCTTCTGCTTTTATATTTAGGTTACATTTTGCGCCATCTGTAAATGATTTAAAGAAATGATAAAACATTTCTGTAGGCATTTTTCCGACCATTTCGCGTTTAAAATTGGCTTCCCAAACCAACCAACTCCTACCTCCAAAATCGATAGCTGCTTGCGCATAACAGTCGTCCATTGGCAAACAGAATCCATAGCGCTCAATGCCTAATTTATTTCCTAAAACCTTATTAAATAACTCGCCTAAAGCTATTGCTGTATCTTCAATGGTATGGTGCTCATCAACTTCCAAATCGCCATCTACTTTTATTTTTAAATCTAATTGTCCGTGGCGTGCAATTTGATCTAACATGTGGTCGAAAAACGCAATACCAGTATCTATTTTACTTTTTCCAGTACCGTCAAGGTTTAATTGAATGGCAATTTTAGTTTCGTTAGTATTTCTAATCAATCCACCAGAACGTTCATCTGCTTTTAAAAAAGCATAAATTTTAGCCCAATCGTTCGTTTCTAATGCAATGTATTTATCTAATTCATCACGTTTTACAGTAATTTCGTCCGTTCCTAAATGAGTATCATCATTTATAAAAACACCTTTAGCGCCTAAGTTTTTAGCTAATTCAATATCTGTGAGCCTGTCACCTATTACGAATGAATTATCTAAATCATATTTATCTGAAAAATATTTAGTTAATAATCCTGTATTAGGTTTTCTTGTAGGTGCGTTGTCTTTAGCAAATGTTTTATCAATAAATTGCTTCTTGAAGGTTATGCCTTCAGCTTCAAAAGTTTGAATAATAAAATTATGAATTGGCCAAAATGTATTTTCAGGATAAACATCAGTTCCTAAACCGTCTTGATTCGTAATCATGACAATTTCATAATCTAATTCATTAGCTATTCTACCAAGATATTGAAACACTTTTGGGTAAAATTCCAGTTTTTCAAATGAATCTATTTGCTCATCGGCAGGTTCTTTAATAATGGTGCCGTCTCGGTCTATAAATAATACTTTTTTCATGATTAACTTATTAATCACCCTGAATTTATTTCAGGGTCTTATTAATTTAAACGCAATGTTTCTAAATTTGAATTCACTTCTTTAATTAGATTCCATTTCCCATGCTTTATGCCAATTTTTTAACTGTTTTTCACGAGATTGAGCAATTTTTTTATTATCAAACTCTTCAAAATAAATTAAGTCATAAACACTATATTTCTTAGTAAAAACAGCTCCATTTCCATTTTTATGTTGAACTATTCTAGTCTTTAAATCTTCTGTATAACCTATATATAATACGGTACTATTTTTATTTGTTAAAATATAACAATACTATTTTTCATTTTGTTTCAAACTATAGCTTCAATTTAAAAGTTCCTGAAACGAGTTCAGGATTTCGAAATTGATAAAAGTTCTTTTATCAATTTCTCATTTTCTTCGGAAGTGCCAACCGTAAAACGTAAACAATTTTCACACCCAGGTTGTGTCGTTCTATTTCTAATAACAATTCCTTTTTCTATTAATTGATTGTATCGTTTGGTAGCATCATCAACTTTAACCAATACAAAGTTAGCATCTGATGGGTATATTTTGGAAACGAAATTAACTGTTGCTAATTGATTAACCAAAATAGCTCGTTCTTTTAAAATATCCTGTACTTGTTTTTTGGTTAATGCATTCAATTTCAGTTGTTCAATGGCACGTTGTTGTGTTAATTCGTTAACATTATAAGGCGGCTTAATACGATTTAATACCGAAATGATTTCCGCGGAAGCATAACAAATCCCTAATCGAATGCCTGCCATTCCATAAGCTTTTGAAAGGGTTTGTGTAACCATTAAATTAGGAAACTCGTTTAGTTTACTTAGCCAGGTTTCTTCTTTTGAAAAATCGATATAAGCTTCATCAATCACTACAACACCTTTAAAGTTTTTTATCAACTTTAAAATAGATTCCGAAGTGAAACTGTTGGCCGTTGGGTTATTAGGTGAACAAATAAATAATAATTTAGAATTATTATCTGCTGTAGTTAAAATGTCATCAACTTTTGGTTGGAAATTTTCATCCAATTGAACCGTTTTTATTCCAACAGCATTAATATTAGCCAACACACTGTACATGCCATAAGTTGGTGGTAGTGTGATAATATTATCCTGATTTGGCTCACAAAAAGCTCTGAAAATCAAATCTAAAACTTCATCACTACCATTTCCTAAAAGTATGTTTTCTTGAGGAATACCTTTTAGTTCTGATAACAATGATTTAACAGTGCGCTGTTGCGGATCTGGATAACGGTTCACGCCATTTTCATACGGGTTTTCATTCGCATCTAAAAACACCATAGCATCGCTATTGCCTTGGAATTCATCACGTGCGGATGAATACGGTTTTAGAGCTTTTATTGTGGGTCTTATTAAGTCTTGAATATTCATTTTACTTTTCTTGAGACCTGTCAGGTTTTGAAAACCTGACAGGTCTATACTTGTATTATTTTTTTAAATCTTTCAGTCGAATTGAAACCGCATTTTTATGTGCTTGCAACCCTTCTGCTTCTGCCATTAATTCTATGGTTTCGCCTATATTTAAAAGCCCTTCTTTTGATATTTTCTGGAAAGTCATACTTTTCATAAAACTATCTAAATTCACTCCTGAATAGGCTTTACTAAACCCGTTTGTTGGTAGTGTATGATTGGTTCCTGATGCATAATCGCCTGCACTTTCTGGCGTATAATTGCCTATAAATACGGAGCCTGCATTAGAAATCCCATTGACATATAAATGGTCGTTTTTAGCGCAAATAATAAAATGCTCGGGGCCATATTCATTAATTAAATCGAGTGCAATTTCATCATTTTCAACATAAATCAACTTGGAATTTGCAATCGCTTTTTCGGCAATCGCTTGGCGCGGAAGTACTTTTATTTGTTTTTCAATTTCTTTTGAAACGCTGTTTAATAAATTTTTAGATGTTGATACCAAAATAACTTGACTATCTGCACCGTGTTCGGCTTGACTCAATAAATCGGACGCCACATAAGATGCATTGGCGCTTTTATCTGCAACCACTAATAACTCACTTGGGCCCGCAGGCATATCGATAGCCACACCATGTTTTGTGGCTAATTGTTTTGCTACCGTTACAAACTGATTTCCCGGTCCGAAAATTTTGTAAACCTGTGGAATATTTTCTGTACCAAACGTTAAACCGGCTATAGCTTGAATCCCTCCTACTTTAATAATTTTAGTAACCCCACATAATTGTGCTGCAAATAAAATTTCTGGTGCTAAATCACCAGCTTTATTTGGGGGTGAACATAAAACAATGGCTTTACAACCTGCTATTTGAGCTGGAACTGCCAACATTAAAACAGTTGAAAACAAAGGAGCTGTTCCACCTGGAATATATAAACCCACTTTTTGAATAGGGCGTTTTTCTTGCCAACATCGCACCCCTTTTGTAGTCTCAATTTCAATTTTTGAGGTTTTTTGTGCTTGATGAAATACTTCAATGTTTTGTTTCGCTAGCTTAATGGCTTTTTTTAGTTTTTCTGGAACTTGTTTAATTGCCGTTTCAACCTCCTTTGATGTCACAACACTTGATTCAAGAGAAACACCATCAAATTTAAGCGTGTATTTTTTAACGGCATCATCACCATTTTGTTGAACCTCTTTAAAAATTTCATTTACAGTAGCCTCAATATCATCAACGGTCTGCGTTGGTCGTTTCAAAATTTCCGACCATTCACTCTTATTAGGATTATTTATGATTTTCATTCTTATTTAACTTTGAGTTAAAATCATGAGATTCCTGCCTTACTGAAATAAATTCAGCACATGTCGCAGGAATGACAAAATTTAGTTTAAAGCACCATTTTCTCAATTGGACAAACTAAAATACCTTGTGCACCATTTGCTTTTAATTCATCTATAACATCCCAAAATTGATTTTTACTAATCACAGAATGTACAGAACTCCAACCAGCTTCAGCTAAAGGCAATACCGTTGGGCTTTTCATTCCTGGTAAAACATTTATTATAGCATCTATTTTATCATTTGGAGCGTTTAATAATACATATTTAGAATTTCTTCCTTTTAAAACCGATTGAATTCTAAACTGAATTTTATCTAAAATAGCCTGTTTTTCTGCACTTAAAACTGGCGAAACCGCTAATACGGCTTCAGATTTTAAAATGGTTTCAACCTCTTTTAAATTATTTTTGAATAATGTACTTCCGCTTGAAACAATATCGCAAATAGCATCTGCTAATCCAATATTTGGGGCAATTTCTACAGAACCATTAATGATATGAAGGTTTGCTTTTACACCATTTTGTTCTAAATAATTTTGAACGGTATTTGGATATGAAGTTGCAATACGTTTACCTTCCAAGTCTTTAATACTAGAATATTTAGCTGATTTTGGCACCGCAATACAAACTCTACACGTTGAAAATCCTAATTTTTCAACAACGTTAATACCGTTTCCTTTTTCAATTAAAACATTTTCTCCAATTATAGCAGCATCTACAACGCCATCTTTTAAATATTGAGGAATATCACCATTTCTTAAATAGAAAACTTCAACTGGGAAACCTTTTGCCGAAGCCTTAAGTTGATCTTTTCCGTTATTAATATAAATACCGATATCCTTTAATATAGCCATGGAGTCTTCGTTTAACCGACCCGATTTCTGCACTGCAATTCTTAATTTACTCATTTTGTTTTATTTTTATTAATTATCCGAAACGGGATAAAAGATTCCCGTTTTCACGGGAATGAAAAAACCCGCTTGATTGTCTCAAACGGGTTTAAAATATATGTGAATTTATTCAATACATTTTCACTTCGCTTGAGAGCAAATATGAAAATGATGATGTAATTGAATAAAAGTCATGTTTCTGTTATTTTACTTCGCAAATATCTAAAATTAAATTTTATAATTCTAAATATTCAATATGTTTTTTAATATTTAATTATTGATTCCCTAAGATAATTGGTAAACCGCTATCTCCTGAACCAATAACTATTATTTTACTATTTGGCGATTCTGCTAATTTCATAGTGGCATCGATACCTTTGTCCTGTAAAATTTTATCAGTTAAAGACGCACTTAAAATTCTATTTGACTCTGCTTTACCCTCTGCTTCAATAATTACTTTTTCTGCTTCTTTCGCAGCAGTAACCAACCTAAACTCATATTCTAAAGATTCTTGTTCTTGACGTAATTTACGTTCGATAGCCTCTTTAATGGTGTTAGGTAATGTTACATCACGCACCAATACTTCGTTAAGCTGAACGTATTGTTTTGCTAAAATCTTTTTTGTTTCTTCAAAAATTTCATCCTGAATAGCATCACGTTTACTAGAATACAATTGCTCGGGGGTATACCTTCCTACAACACTTCTTGCCGCACTTCGAATTGATGGCATAATTACACGTTCTAAATAATTTTGACCAAGAGATTGGTGTAAATTTCCTAAATCTTTATAAACAGGCTCATACCAGGCTGAAGCATCAATTTGAATTTCTAATCCGTTTGATGATAATACTTTCATTTTTTCAAAAAGCTCTTGTTGACGAACTTCATAAACGTAAACTTTATTCCAAGGTGCTACAATATGAAACCCTTCACCCATTGGTGGCTCATCAATAACAACACCTTCTCCAAAGGTTTTAAACAATACGCCTGCTTCACCAGAATCTATAGTTACTGCAGATTTAGCTAATAATACTACAAGTACAATTGCAGTAATTATTATGGGTAAGGCAACTTTAGGTAATTTTTCCATTTCTATTTCAATTTAAATTAATCCGTTATATTTTCTTAAAAACCACTCCGTTGATAGGCTTAATGCTATTAAAATGAGTAAGTATTTCCAATCTATCAAAGGTAAGCTATTTTTATTGCTTTTTTGAATAGGAATGTATCGATTATCGATTAATAAATCGTTAATTAAATTCTCGGTACTATCAATAAAATAACTTGTTCCTAAACTATTAGTAGCCAGTTGTTGCAACTTTGTTACATTCGCATTCAAAAATTGTTGCTCAACATTGTACTCTAAAATTTGAAAATTTCCAGATTTGGAAATATTCTCACCAGAAGCCTTTACAGTAAAACTATATCTAGATGGTGATAAGTTACTTAAATCTACTTGATAATTGTTGTTTTTTAAAATTAGAGGAAATACCCTTTCTTCACCTAAAATGTCATCTTTTAAAGTTATACTAAGTGTTTCTCTGGAATCAAATTGATAATTTTTATCGAAAAACTGAGCTTTTATAATAATATTAGTACTGCCGTTATAAAATGGTTCGTATTCTAAATCTAATCTACTTTTTCTTTTATTTGATGCTAAATACTGAACAAGTTTTCCAATAAAATCATCAAACGGATTAAATGATTTAGAGTTTATGTAACTCTGAGCTCGCCATTGCCAAATGTTCTCGCCAAATAAAACAGCTTCACGCCTATTATTAGTTTCAAAAGTTGCTAATAGTGGTTCTTTTGTTGAAACACCTCTAACCGTTTTATTTAAAATAAATTGAAAAGGAATTGTGAAATTAACAGAACCATAATTAGATTTTAATGGTGGAAATGATTCAAAATCAATAGCGTTAATTATAAATGGGGAATAGTTTAAATTTAATTCGGCTTGATAATCTTCAAGCTGTTGGGTAATTTCATATTGATAATTTTTTTCTATTCTATTTAAGAAATTTAAGTCTGTTTTTGTTCCAATTATCACGAATTTATTCTTGTTTTCAGTATTTAATACTTCAAACAAGTTATTAAACTTATTGTTTGGTTGATATAATATAATTAATTGAAAATCATTTATTTGGCTTATTATTTCAGTTGAGTTTAAAAAAGAAACTGAACGCTGTTCGTTGCTTTCAATACTCTTTTTAAGCGCACCTAAATCTGGATGTGAAAAATCACTAATAATAGCTATTTTTGTTTTTTGATCGATAACTTCAACAGCAAAATTCTTCGAGTTATTTATTTTATTTTTCTCATTTTCAATTGGAATTAGAGTTGCTTTGTAGCTGCTAACACCAACACTTAATGCGGGTAATGTGAAATTGACCACTTTAGAATTGTTAGTTTTTGTAAAACGAACCGTTTCGGAATAGACTGTATTATTACCTTGACTAACTTCAAGTTTTGAATTTACATTTGTGTTTCCATTGTAAACCAAAATTGCTT
This sequence comes from Flavobacteriaceae bacterium, assembly GCA_049791475.1. Lineage (GTDB taxonomy): Bacteria > Bacteroidota > Bacteroidia > Flavobacteriales > Flavobacteriaceae > CAXBID01. Next base: position 9,868 of record JBAQZZ010000055.1, read on the forward strand.
CTATTGGAAATCTATTTTTTAAATATGCATATTTATTTACGTTAAGCTGTTCTATTTTTAAATCGGTATAAGTCACAGTATCACCTAAAATAATAGGATAAATAGGTTGTTTGTATTTAGAAAATGCAAACTCATAATCATTACCAAACGTTTGATTTCCGTCAGTAATTATAAGTGTGGGTGATGTAGACTGCTTGTAAATTTGTGATAAACCATTAAAAGCATTATCAATATTGGTTTGTTTTTCTAAAAAAGTGATGGAATCTGAATTTTTTAAATGGCTACCAAAAGTGTAGAATTCTAAATTAAATTTATCTTTTAAATCTGTATTAGTAGATATAGTCTCAACCAAATCTCTAACTTTTTTATCTTGATTTAAGTGTATAATTGAATTTGAATTATCGACAGCTATAATTAAATTAGGCTTTTCTGTTGATAAAGTAACTTGATCAAATTTTGGATTAATTAATAACAGTAGTACCGAAAAAATTGAAATAAATCTTAAAAATGAAAAAAGCATATTCAATTTAGACAGGCGCCTCTTTTTAGTACCATATTGAAAAAGCGCTAGTAAAAGTGCTATAATCCCAGCAAGTATTATGTATAATAGAGTTTCTGTTTGCATTAATTGATTTTAGATTTACGGTTTTAGATTTACGATTCTAGTATTAGTTAATTCGTCAATCAAAAATCTGAAATCGTAATTATGTAAGCATTCCTCCATCAACATTTAAAGTTTGCCCGGTAACATAAGCACTCATATCGCTTGCCAGAAATACACAAACATTAGCAATATCTTCTGGAGTTCCACCGCGTTTTAATGGGATTCCTGCGCGCCATCCTTTTACGGTTTCTTCATCAAGCTTAGCAGTCATTTCAGTTTCAATAAACCCTGGAGCAACTACATTGCTTCTAATGTTTCTTGAGCCTAATTCTAGCGCCACAGATTTAGAAAACCCTATAATTCCAGCTTTTGAAGCTGCATAATTAGTTTGTCCTGCATTTCCTTTAACACCAACTACAGAGCTCATGTTTATTATAGACCCTTTACGTTGTTTAAGCATTGTTCGTTGAACTGCTTTAGTCATATTAAAAACGGATTTCAAATTAACTTCAATAACGGTATCAAAATCGGCTTCCCCCATTCTCATAAGCAAATTATCTTTTGTAATACCTGCATTATTAACAAGTATATCAATGCTTCCAAATTCGTTAAAAACATCTTCGGCTAATTTTTGAGCGTCATCAAAACTAGCAGCATTACTTTGGTAACCTTTTGCTTTAACACCTAATGCATTTAACTCTTTTTCTAGTTCATTAGCTGCTTCAACAGAAGAGCTGTATGTAAAAGCTACATTTGCACCATGTTGAGCAAAAACTTCTGCAATACCCTTTCCTATTCCTCTACTAGCTCCTGTAATTATGGCTGTTTTTCCTTCTAATAATTTCATGTAGTTTGTTTAAAATAGTTGTTTCCTGCTTCCGCAGGAATGACAGTTTAGATGAATCTTAGATGAACTCATCTAAGAAAGTTTATTCAATTCAAATATACTAATTACAAGTTGTTTGAAATAAAAAAACCTCACAAGTTTTTGTGAGGTTTTAAAAATTATTTATTGAGTTTAGCCTAAAACTTCAGCTATCTTTTTTCCAATTTCAGCAGGAGAATCTACAACATGAATTCCGCATGCTCGCATGATTTTCTTTTTTGCTTGAGCAGTATCATCACTTCCTCCAACAATTGCACCAGCGTGTCCCATGGTACGTCCTGCAGGTGCAGTTTCACCGGCTATAAAACCAACTACTGGTTTTTTACTTCCACTAGATTTATACCAGTTTGCAGCATCAGCTTCTAATTGTCCACCAATTTCACCAATCATAACAACAGCTTCTGTTTCTGGATCATTTATTAGTAATTCAATAGCTTCTTTCGTTGTTGTTCCAATAATTGGATCTCCACCAATACCAATAGCAGTAGTAATTCCTAAACCTTGTTTAACAACCTGATCAGCAGCTTCGTAAGTTAATGTTCCTGATTTTGAAACAATACCAACCTTTCCTTTCTTGAATACAAAACCTGGCATAATACCAACTTTTGCTTCGCCTGGTGTTATAACACCTGGGCAGTTTGGACCAATTAAACGGCAATTTTTATTCTTTATGTAACTTGAAGCAGTAATCATATCTGCCACAGGAATACCTTCTGTAATGCAAATAATCACTTTAATTCCGGCATCTGCAGCTTCCATAATAGCATCTGCAGCAAATGCTGGCGGCACAAAAATAATAGTGGTATCTGCTCCAACTTTTTCAACAGCTTCTAGAACTGTATTAAAAACAGGTCTATCTAAATGTGTTTGTCCACCTTTTCCAGGTGTTACACCACCAACAACATTAGTTCCATACTCAATCATTTGACCTGCATGAAATGTGCCTTCACTACCTGTAAAACCTTGTACTATTATTTTCGAATCTTTGTTTACTAAAACGCTCATAGAAGATTATTTATCATTATTTAAATCACTTGCAAAAGTAATTTTTTGAATTATATTTTTAAAGTAAAATCTGAATTACTTTTTTTCGTTTTGTTTTAATTTCTCTATTAGTTCTGGAATTTTTCTAATATACGCCATTTCCTTAAATTTTTCTCTAGCTTCAACAGCAGGAGAACCAAAATAAGTTTTATTTTCATCGGTTGTGTGGCCTAAACCTGATTGCGCATAAAGTTCTGTTCCTTTGGCTATAGTAATGCCACTTTTAACACCAACTTGTCCCCAAATAGTAACATTATCTTCAACCACAACACAACCAGCAATCCCCGTTTGAGAAGCAATTAAACATTTTTCGCCAATAACGGTATCGTGCCCAATTTGAATTTGATTGTCTAATTTTGAACCTCTCCCAATTTTGGTATCTGCAGTTACACCTCTATCTATAGTACAAGCTGCGCCAATATCAACATAATCTTCTATGACTACACGGCCACCAGATTTTAATCTGTCATAACCTTCTGGTCTTTTTTTGTAATAAAAAGCATTAGCTCCCAAAACAGTTCCAGCATGAATAGTAACATGATTGCCAATTATAGCATCATCATAAATACTCACATTAGAGTGAATTATGCAATTATCGCCAACAACTACATTATGACCAATAAAACAATTAGGCTGTATTATAGTGTTTTTACCAATTTTAGCTGAAGCTGAAATAGAACTACTTGAAGCTTGAAAAGGTTTAAAATGATTAGTTAATTTGTTAAAATCTCTAAAAGGATCGTCGCTAATAAGCAACGCTTTTCCTTCTGGACATTCTACTTCTTTGTTAATTAAAATAATTGTTGCTGCAGAGTTTAAAGCTTTATGATAATACTTTGGATGGTCTACAAACACAATATCTCCAGATTCTACAACATGAATTTCATTCATTCCTAAAACCGGAAAATCATCATCGCCAACAAAAGTACATTCTATTAATTGTGCAATTTCTTTTAAATTATGTGGTTTAGGAAACTTCATTTATTTATTTTTTACTACCATATATGATAACTCTCGCAAAAAGCGCATGTAAAAACGGTATTTTAGAAAAAAACACATCTAAATTATAAGCTAATTTATTTATCCAATTATCATATTTTTTGTCTCCAAATATCTTTAAAGAAAGATAACCAAAAATGACCGTAAAAAAGTCAAAGAAATAATGATCAAAAGTAAATTTATCTCTTATTATTTTAAAATCTGCAGACACCAGAGCATGTTCATCGGGGGTTCTTTCTTTCTTGTTTAAGTTTCTATATATTTTATAAAGAGGGTTCATGTTTAAAGGCTCAAGAAAAACTATTGTCCCTCCAGGTTTTAAAACACGATGAATATGACCAATTGATTTTTCAATATCTAAATGATGTAGAATGGCACCTCCAAAAACAATATCAAAACTTTCGTCTTCAAAAGTTAGATTATTTGCATCCATTAAAAAGTGCTCTACAGGAAAAGGTTTTGATTGTGCGTGTTTTTTACCGTTTTCTAATTCTACTTCAGAAATATTAATGCATGTTAATTTTTTAGGAATAGTATTCTCATTAAACCACGCAGCCCATGTGTATGAGCCAATTTCTAAAACATTTTTACCCGTAAAATCTTCTAAAAGTTTATTAAGTATTTTTTTTTCTCGTTTGTAGGAATAAAAAAAAGCGTGTCTTCTTAATTTTTTTATTTTTCTCCGATCAAGCTTACCTTCATTCCAATAATCTTTTTCGGTCTGATTAATTTCTTCTCTTGATTTGTTCATTAAATCTTCAATTACTCCTTTACACGTTCTTTATAAGTTCCTTTATCTGTTTCAATTTTAATCTTGTCGCCTTCATTTATAAACAAAGGCACGTTAACCTCAGCTCCAGTTTCTACAGTTGCAGGTTTAGTTGCATTGGTTGCAGTATTTCCTTTAACTCCTGGTTCTGTTGCAGTTACTTCTAAAATTACTGTTGCCGGCATATCAACAGATAGTGGCATATTGTCTTCTGTGTTAATTTGAATTGTTACTACCTCACCTTCTTTCATTAAGCTTGGATTATCTAAAGCGGCTTCCAATAAACGAATTTGAGTGTAATCTGCTTCATTCATAAAGTGATAAAATTCACCATCATTATACAAGTACTGAAATTTATGAGTTTCAACACGTACATCTTCTAATTTATGTCCTGCAGAAAAGGTGTTATCTAATACTTTTCCGTTAGTGACACTTTTCATTTTTGTGCGCACAAAAGCAGGTCCTTTTCCAGGTTTTACATGTAGAAATTCTATTATTTTATAAATATCATTGTTATAACGAATACATAATCCGTTTCTAATATCACTTGTCGTTGCCATAAAACTGTTTGTTGTAAAGTTGTTTTGTTTAGTTGTTAGTGAAAGCTATGGTTAATTTGATTTAAAATAACCTTTCATAATACCACGATGCGAATTCTTAATAAATTGAAGAATTTCATCACGTTCTGGAGTTGCTTCCATTTCTGCCTCAATAATTTCTGAAGCTTGTGTATTATTATAATTTTTTTGGTATAGAATTCTAAAAATATTCTGAATTTCTCTTATTTTTTCAGTTGAATAGCCTCGTCTTCGTAATCCTACTGAATTAATACCAACATAAGATAATGGCTCTCTGGCAGCTTTTACAAAAGGAGGCACATCTTTTCTAACCAATGAACCACCTGTTACAAAAGCATGATTACCGATAGAAACAAATTGATGAACCGCCGTCATACCAGCTAAAACCACATAATCTCCAATAGTAATATGTCCAGCAAGCGTACTATTATTAGAAAAAATACAATTATTACCAACAATGCAATCGTGGGCAATGTGGCAATATGCCATAATTAAGCAATTATTACCAATTACGGTTTTCATTCTATCAGCTGTACCTCTATTGATGGTAACACATTCTCGAATAGTTACATTATCACCTATTTCTACGGTTGTATCTTCATCATTATATTTTAAATCTTGAGGAACAGCAGAAATAACAGAGCCTGGAAAAATATTACAATTTTTACCAATCCGAGCTCCCTCCATAATAGTTACATTACTGCCTATCCAAGTACCATCGCCTATTATGACGTTATTGTGAATGGTTGTAAAGGGTTCAATAACCACATTTTTTGCGATTTTTGCTCCTGGATGAACGTATGCTAAAGGTTGATTCATTTTTTTAAATTATATTTTGATAAAGCTGTAAAAATGTGTTCGCTTTGGCTTAAAGAGAACTTTTTTAAAAATTTCAATTTAGCTCGATTCATAATTATTTAACTTTTGATATTTGAGCCATAAGTTCGGCTTCTGCACAAAGCTTTCCATTGGCATAAGCGTAACCTTGCATATGACAAATACCTCGACGGATTGGTGTAATTAACGAACATTTGAATATTAAAGTATCACCTGGAGACACCTTTTGCTTAAACTTAACATTATCCATTTTCATGAAGAAAGTCAAGTAGTTTTCAGGGTCTGGAACAGTATTTAAAACTAAAACACCGCCTGTTTGTGCCATGGCTTCTACTATTAAAACTCCGGGCATTACTGGTGCTCCTGGAAAATGACCTCTAAAGAATTCTTCATTCATGGTCACGTTTTTCATAGCGATGACATGACTATCAGAAAGTTCAAAAACTTTATCTATTAATAAAAATGGTTGTCTGTGCGGTAACATGGCCATAATTTGAGTCACATCCATTAAAGGTGTTTGATTCAAATCAATATTTGGAACGTTATTACGTCTTTCGTTTTTTATAAGCTTAGATAATTTTTTTGCAAACTGTGTATTTACAAAATGACCTGGCTTGTTGGCTATAACTTTTCCTCGAATTCGTGTTCCAACTAAAGCTAAATCGCCTAAAACATCAAGTAATTTATGTCTTGCTGCTTCATTTGGATAGTGTAATGTTAGGTTATCTAAAATGCCATTTGGTTTTATGGTAATAGAATCTTTTTTGAAAGCTACTTTCAATCTTTCCATTGTTTCTTTAGATAATGCTTTATCCACATAAACAATCGCGTTATTTAAATCGCCGCCTTTTATCAAACCATTTTCTAAAAGCATTTCAATTTCATGTAAGAAGCTAAACGTTCGAGCATTTGAAATATCCTTTTTAAAATCTGAAATATGATTTAAAGTGGCGTTTTGGGTTCCTAAAACTTTAGTGCCAAAATCTACCATTGTGGTAATCTGATACTCTTTAGCTGGCATGACTAAAATTTCGCTGCCCGTTTCTTCGTCTGTATAAGATACGATATCTGTAATAACAAATTCTTCTCTAAAGGCATCTAATTCAATAATTCCTGCTTTCTCAATGGCTTCAACAAAAAACTTTGAAGAGCCATCCATAATTGGAGGTTCAGATTCATTTAATTCTATAATCGCATTATCAACATCTAAGCCTACTAAAGCGGCTAAAACATGTTCTGAAGTTTGAATTATAACACCATTTTTTTCTAAACAAGTACCTCTTTGTGTGTTAGTTACATAGTTTGCATCAGCTTCAATAACTGGTGTTCCTTCTAAATCGACACGCTTAAATGATAAGCCAGAATTTGCAGCAGCCGGCTTAAATGTTAAAGTCACATTTTTACCTGTATGCAAACCCACACCCGTTAAGGAGATTTCTTTTTGGATGGTTTTTTGCTTGATTTCTGTATTAACTATTCCCATTAACTTTTTTTTCTAAATCATTAATATCTTTCACAATCTTAGGTAGATTTTTAAAATGCACATAAGATTTATTGTAATCGGTTAAGGTTATTGCAGGTGAACCTTGAAGCATTTCATTATCTTTTATATTTCTAGCTATACCAGATTGGGCTTGTATCCTAACATTATTTCCAATAGTAATATGACCAGCAATACCAACCTGACCTCCAATTTGGCAATTTTCACCAATTTTTGTAGAACCAGCAACACCAGATTGTGCAGCTATAACGGTGTTTTTACCAATTTCGACATTATGAGCTATCTGAATTTGATTATCTAGTTTTACACCAGATCTAATTATTGTTGAACCCATAGTGGCTCTATCAATAGTTGTAGCGGCTCCAATATCTACATAATCTTCTATAATAACATTTCCGGTTTGCGGTATCTTATTATATCCACCGTTTTCATTTGGTGCAAAACCAAAACCATCAGCTCCAATTATAGCACCTGAATTTATAACGCAGTTTTTTCCAATAATAGTTTCAGAATAGATTTTAGCTCCAGCAAAAACGATAGTATTATCTCCGAGTGTCACATTATCACCTATGTATGCGTTTGGAAAAATTTTAACGTTTTTGCCAATCACAACATTATCAGCGATATAGCTAAATGCACCAATATAAACATCGTCTCCTAATTTAGAAGATTCTGATATAAATGATGGCTGTTCTATACCTACTTTATTCAGCTTTACCGAATTGTAATATTCTAATATTTTTGAAAAAGCTAAGTAAGCATCTTCTACTTTTATAAGTGTTGTTTCTAAATGATTTTCTGGTTTAAAGCTTTTGTTTACAATAGTTACAGAAGCTTTTGTAGTATATATAAACGGTGTGTATTTTGGGTTGGCCAAAAAAGTTAAAGAACCATTAGAGCCGTCTTCTATTTTAGAAAGTGTTGACACTTCAGCATCAGGATTTCCTATCACATCGCCTTCTAAAATACCCGCTATTTGTTGTGCTGTAAACTTCACACTTGAAAGTTAATTGTTTTTTGTTTGATTGACGCAAAAATAGGAAAAATGTACTAAAGTTTTTACTTAGGGTAACATATATAATATTTAGTCACTGGTTTTGATAATGCTTTAAGATTTAATTGGTCGGATGCTTTTACAATATCTTCAATTTTTCCAGATTTATGTAAAATGTTAATACTTTGATGTTTTAATTGATACGCTTGATTTGAAATACTCCCCATAAACACAAAGTATTCTGCTTCTTGTTCAGTAATACTATGTTTAACTATTAATGCATTTATATGTTTTTCTAAACTTTGTTTTTTGATTGGCTTATTTTTAATTTTTATTTTTAGTAAGTTTCTATTTATAATCATTTCGCACAAATTACTAAGCACAAAATCATGGTGATATTGCCAGTCTTTCATAGCTGAAATAATATCATAATCATCTAATTGAGAAAATAGATTTAGTGTTTCTTCATTAAAGTTATCAATTGCTATTTCGTTGTTCAAAAAGTATTGAAACGACTTGCTGGCATGCAATGTTTCCCCTTTTAAGGTTAATTCTTTTGCGCGTTTTAAAACCCGAATTAAAAGCTGTTCTGCTACCAAACTTGTTTTATGTAAATACACTTGCCAATACATTAAACGACGGGCAATAATGAATTTTTCAACGCTATAAATTCCTTTTTCTTCAACTACCAAGGCATCATCAACTACATGAAGCATGGTTATTAAACGTTCGCTATTTATATTCCCTTCTGCTACTCCTGTGTAAAAACTATCGCGTTTTAAATAATCGGCTCTATCCATATCAAATTGACCAGAAATAAGCTGACACATAAACTTTCTTGGATAATCACCTTTAAAAATTTTAATGGCAAGCGTTAAACTTCCGTTAAATTCTTCATTTAAACGTTCCATAAAAAGCAATGAAATTTGCTCATGAGATACATTATTTACTATACTATGTTCCATGGCATGAGAAAACGGCCCGTGCCCAATATCGTGTAATAAAATGGCAACATATAGTGCATCTTCTTCTTCTTCAGAAATTGTAACTCCCTTAAAACGAAGCACATTAACGGTTTGTTGCATTAAATGCACGCAGCCAATAGCATGATGAAAACGGGTGTGGTGCGCCCCTGGATATACCAAATAACTCATTCCCATTTGGGTAATTCTGCGCAGTCTTTGGAAATACTTATGTTGTATTAAATCGAAAATTAGCGAATTTGGAATAGTAATAAATCCGTAAATTGGGTCGTTTAATATTTTAAGCTTGTTCAAACTTTAAAAGTTATAGTTTAATAGACACAAATATAAATAAAACCAAATCTAACACTAACAAACACGTAATACATTTAAATGAATACTATAAAAATACTTTGGGTTGATGATGAAATTGATTTATTAAAACCGCATATTCTATTTCTTGAGAAGAAAAACTATAAAGTAACTACCTGTAAAAGTGGTACTGAGGCTATTGATATTTTAGATGAAGAAAATTTTGATATTGTTTTTTTAGATGAAAACATGCCCGGACTTACAGGTCTTGAAACATTGAATGAAATAAAAGAAAAGAAAGACAACCTTCCTGTGGTTATGATTACCAAAAGTGAGGAAGAATATATTATGGAAGAAGCTATTGGCAATAAAATAGCCGATTACCTTATAAAACCAGTAAACCCGAACCAAATACTTTTAAGTTTAAAAAAGAATTTAGACCATTCGCGTTTAGTTTCAGAGAAAACAACCTCAAACTATCAGCAAGAATTTCGGAAAATTGCAATGGATTTATCTATGGTTAACTCTTATGAGGAATGGGTAAGCCTTTACCAAAAGCTCGTTTATTGGGAAATTCAGCTTGAAGATATTGAAGATGCTGGAATGTTTGAGATTTTAGAATCTCAAAAAAATGAAGCAAATACGCAATTTGGTAAGTTTATAGAAAAAAATTATTCCGATTGGTTTGAACCACATACCGATGCGCCAGTAATGTCTCATACCCTTTTCAAAAATAAAATTGCACCAGAATTAAGTAAAGAACAGCCTACTCTATTGGTTGTTATAGATAATTTACGATACGACCAGTGGAAGGTTTTCGAACCTATAATTAACAACTACTACAAAAAAGAAAAAGAAGAAGCCTTTTTTAGTATTCTTCCAACAGCAACGCAATATGCAAGAAATGCCATTTTTTCTGGCTTAATGCCAAGTGATATGGAAAAGTTATTTCCTAAATATTGGAAAAATGACACCGATGAGGGTGGAAAAAACCTATATGAAGCTGAATTTTTAGAATCTCAGATGAAACGTTTAAGCTTAAATCATTTAGATTATGAATATCATAAAATAACAAATTTAAAAGCGGGCAAGAAATTAGTTGAAAACTTTAATTCACTAAAAAACAATGATTTAACCGTTATAGTCTATAATTTTGTTGACATGCTTTCACATTCAAAAACCGAAATGGAAGTTGTAAAAGAATTGGCTTCTAATGATAAAGCTTATAGATCTTTAACTCATAGCTGGTTTAAAAATTCACCACTTTTAGAAATGATTCAACTGGCCCAACAATTAGGTTTTAAGCTTATTCTAACCACAGATCATGGAACCATAAATGTTAAAAATCCATCAAAAGTAATAGGAGATAGAGATACAAGCTTAAATTTGCGCTACAAAACGGGCAGAAGCCTTACTTATGAAAGTAAAGATGTGCTTGTAGCTAAAGACCCAAAAGCCATTCATTTACCATCTATAACTATGAGTAGTTCCTTTATTTTTGCTAAAAACGACTTGTTTTTTGCCTATCCAAATAACTATAATCATTATGTTAGTTATTTCAGAAACACCTATCAACATGGTGGCGTTTCCCTTGAAGAAATGATCATTCCTTTTGCAGTCTTTAATCCAAAATAATCCACAAAAAGCAAAAAACATCGTTGAAATACGTATTTTTCTTGGTTTTATGAAATTTAATGACTATTATTGTACCATAAATTTTGTTTAAGTTGGAAATTACTTATGATTTAAATGACCTTGATGATGTTGCAAATCAAGTAATTGATAGCTTAAAGTCAAAAATTTTATTGTTTTATGGCGATATGGGTGTTGGTAAAACAACCTTAATCAAAGCCATTATTAAAGCACTAGGAAGTAACGACGAAGTGAGTAGTCCCAGCTTTTCTATTGTAAATGAATATGAATTAAAGGGTGATAAAGTATATCATTTTGATTTATATAGAATAAACGATTTAGAAGAAGCTTATAATTTTGGCATAGAGGAGTATTTATATTCCAACCATTGGATAATAATTGAATGGCCAGAAGTAATTGAAGACATCTTAACTGATGAAATAGATATTATCAATTTAAAAATAAGGTCTGAAAATAAAAGAAATTTAAAATTAAATGATATATAAAGCCCTAAAAAACCAGCAATTTAGATAAAAATAACAACAAAATACATTCCGATTTTTGAAGTTTTACGGGAAACCCGCAGCAAGAATTTTACAAAAGATTGTTTTTAACATTTTTTTAACATTTTAGCGAAACCTTCAAAATACCCTTTAGTTACATTTGGATTAATTAATTAATTAAATCCCTTATAAAATGAAAACTAAAAAGTATGTAATTGCAATTGCAATTTTCGGAGGTATGTTGTTTTTAGCTAGTGCTGCTAACCAATATAACCTAGATGGAAAGCAAACAGCAAAAATTGAAAAAAAGTATTTCAAAAGACTTAGCAACTAATAACAAAACTTTATTATTAGGGAGTATTATAGCTACAATAATTGCTATTACTCCCTATTTGTTTTATTTACATGAAAGTGTTCCAGACACAAAAGTCTGGAGCACTTTTTTATTTACTTACGATAGCAAAGATTGGGGAAATGCTAATTTAGCTATCTGGGTATTTACAGGAAAGGCTATTCCTATACTATTATTATTTATTTGGTTTTTTACCTGTCGTCATTGGTGGTATCATGTCTTATTAGTGCCAATTTCAATGTATATTTATCAAATTTTTGATTTTTTTAATACTACAGTTAATTATATTGATGAATTTCAACTAATTTATTTAATACCTATAATGGCAATTGTTATTCCATCGATATATTTAATAAGAGCTCAAATATTTAACAAGGTTAATAATGCTAATAAATCGTTAGAAGAGTTAGAAGAGGAGTTTAAAATATCTCCAAAAACTTTTTGGGATAAAGTGAAGCAATACTTCTAATTTAATCTATCACGCTCATTTAAGTC